>PWHJ01000144.1 GCA_003554865.1 Bacteroidota bacterium
CTCCCACCGGAAGTAGGGGTAGGACATGTGTATTTTGTCTATATCCCAAATGTTATCAAAATCCCAGTTTTCATAAGTTGATTTCTGCTGCATTTCAAGGGTCGTTTTTGGTATGCCTTTTCCTTCATCGTCATCCTGACCGGTAGTGTTTTTATCATAATAGCTGTCTAATACCTCACCCTGGCAGTTTCCGGCAAGGCCTCCTATATAACTTGAATAGTCCCCTTTCGTAGAGACTTCCCCTGCAGCATAACTTTTTTCTACACTTCCCTGGTTTATTCCCACAAGCCCTGCTGTATGGGTTTGTCCGGTTACATCAACTATAGCATAAGTGTTCTCCACACTATTTTTATTAACTCCGGTAAGGCCTCCCACATAATCATATGCTGTTGCATCTCCGGTGGCATAACATTGCGATATGCTCCCTTTGTTGATACCTGCAAGCCCGCCGACACATTCCTCTTCTCCCGATATACTTGCCTCGGCATAGCTTTTAGTTATACTCCCCTTGTTTATACCAACCATACCGCCTAAAGTATCGCTTCCCTGAAGGGATGCCTCCACATAGCCGGTAACATGACTGGATGAGATATTTCCGGTGTTCTTGCCTGCAAAGCCGCCTACCTTGCTGTTGCCCTGATAACTTCCCTCAGCACGGCTATCTGTAATATCACCTTCATTCCATCCGGCAAAGCCGCCTATGTAATCATTTTCTCCCCATGCACCTTCGCCGGCATAACTCTCTGTTATATCCCCTTTGTTCATTCCGGTAAATCCGCCAATGTAACCGCTGCCATGTGCACCCCCTTCAGCCTTGCTGTTTGAGATATTTCCCTCGTTCCAGCCGATAAGTCCACCACCATAGGTGTTTTCCGTTGATACCCCGATATGGGTATGGTTTTCTGTAACCTCACACTCATTCCATCCTGCCAGTCCACCGGCATAATCATTACCTTCAATCTGACCTTCCACATAAATATTGCTTATAAAGCCGCTGCCGGCACTCTTTCCGACAAGTCCCCCGACATAATTGCTGCCGGTAACATTGCCGGAGATTTCAAGGTTAATATTTTCAATAGTTGAATTTTCGGCAAATCCGAACAGTCCCACATAATCCTCATCAGGGAGATTGATGGTCAGATTGGTGATTGTATGGCCGTTGCCATTGTAACTGCCGGTGAACCGTGTTTCCTCATCCCCTATAGGAAGCCACCCGCTCCCTTGAGTAAAATCAACCAGATCAATATCGGCTATCTGCTTGAAATGTTTATCCGGGGAATTTCTTACATTGTTCAAATCCTCTGCGGTTTCTATTAAAAAGGGATCATCCCGGGTGCCGCTGCCCTCTCCGAAGTGTTCCGGATCGTCATCTTTGCAGCCTGAGAGAATAAAAATAAGGGCAAAGATAGCTGACACACAACTGCTACTGTAAACTCTTTTATTAATCATGGCTAATTTTTTTTAAATTCTCTCTCCTATACAAATTTAGCGGAGAATCAGATTTAAATCAAAAAACCGCAGCATTGAAATAAGTCTGGCTGTTTATTTATAAAAGTTTTAAATAACATTAACAGTCAGGGGGTTAACGGACTGTAAAGGTGGAAAACCTGAACTGCGTTTAGTTGATAAAAACCGGTAATAACAATTTATCTCCGCCGGTTTTTCAAAACCCACCAGAGGCCTTTCATATTGGGCTTCATTTCGGGAATTATCAACTGTATGGCTATTATCTCGAGAATAGATAAAATACCCCATATTATCATTATATAGTAGAAGACGGGATTAAATCCGTAGGTGAAGAGAACAAGGAAAAATGCCCCCTGCATGTACCCCCCTATTTTGGTAGCATAGGTGTGCAAACTTGAAATTGTACCGAATTTAATAAATGAGTGTGTCAGATATATGGCGGCCAGACCGATAAACACATAAAGGCTGAACAAATGGGGGCGCAGCTCATCCAGCTTGAAAACGAATATTCCGGTGATGGCCAGTATATAAGTTAACTTGTCAGCTGCAGAATCCAGGCGGGCCCCAAATTTTGTATTCAGGTTAAGTCTTCTTGCCAGGAATCCGTCTAGTGCATCGGTTATAAGATTTATAATAACAAATAAGACAAACAATGTCTCCATCCCGCCAAATATAAACCACAGAACCAAAGGAAAGGATACAACCCGGTAGAAAGAAAGCAGGTTTGGGATGTTGAAAATTTTCTCTTTCTGCATGACTTTTTAATTAAAAAATATTCCCTGTTGACCTGTAAAGATCAAATATAATTATTTATACCGGGTTAACATAAAATTTCCGGTTGCCCCCCAACTGTCTTTGGCAGGCAAAATAGACAAGATAGTCTCTCCCGGGGTTATAAAAGAGAGTCCCACCGGCACTGTAAAGGTAAGCGGGGGGACTCTGCAGAGGATCAAATTATTCGATGGAAAAATCAAAGGCCGGTCTATTCCTGCCATTGCAGATAGGGATAGGAGCCCTGGATCTCATCTATATGCCATACAGTGTTGAAATCCCAGTTCTCATAAGTATCTTTCTCCCTCATTTCAGATGTTTCCTTAGGTATACCTTTGCCTTCATCGTCTTCCTGGCCCGTGGTTTCCATATCGAAATAGCTGTATTCAACCTCTCCGGTATTTTCTCCCACCAGTCCGCCAATATCGGTTCTTCCTATATCTTCGTTATCTCCTGAAACTTCGCCTGTTGCATAGCTTTTCGATATACTATTTATATTTACCCCTGTCAATCCTCCAAGCTTTTTCTCTCCATCAACCGCTCCTGTGGCATATGTGTTTATTATATTCTCATAATTCACACCTGCCAGTCCACCGGCACTATGAGGGGCCTCAACATTGCCGGAAGCATAACTTTCTTCAATACTGCCTTCATTGACACCGACAAGTCCGCCGGCACGAGCCCCTTCAGCCGAAACACCCACTTCCGAATAGCTGTTGATTATTGTACCTTCGTTCAGGCCAACAAGACCGCCTAAATTATCATGGCCCTCCAGGGACATCATGTAATAGCCCCCTGAAGTGTAAGTGAATGTGATATCTCCTTTGTTTTTGCCTGCAAGTCCGCCCACGAAACTGTTGCCTGTATAATCACCGGTGGCATAGCAATTTTCTATATCACCTTCATTCCATCCCGTTAAACCGCCGATATAATCATTTTCTCCATATGCTCCATCTTCGGCAAAACTTTCATTTATATTGCCGCTGTTCCATCCGATGAATCCGCCTACATAGCTGTCCCCCGAAGCTCCCCCGCGTGCCGCAGCCTCCGTTATATCACCCTCATTCCTGCCGATAAGTCCGCCGGCATAATCATTTTCAGCTAACACCGCTATTACAGCCTGCGCAGTGTTTACATCAAATTCATTCCAGCCGGCAACACCCCCGACATACTCACTGCCTTCAACCGGGCCAACCAGCCAGATACCTGAAATAGACCCGCTGCCGGATGTTTTGCCTGCAATACCCCCGACATAATTGTTTCCTTTAACCTGCTCGTCTATCTCAAGCCATACATTTTCAATATCGGCATCTTCAACATATCCAAACAATCCGATATAATCTTCATCAGGACGGTCTACACTGAAATCGGTGATCCTGTGCCCGTCCCCGTCATAACTCCCCGTAAAGCGGGTTTGCTCATCACCTATGGGGTCCCATCCGGCTCCCTCGCTGTATTCAGCAAGGCTTATATCTGCAGCCTGCCTGAAGTGCTTGTCGGGGTTTTCCCTGACTTCATACAACTGCCCGGGGGTTTCAACCAGAAAAGGATCCTCCCTGGTGCCGCTTCCCTTGTCTGCTTCAGGGTCATCCCTGTCACATCCGGTAAAGGCAAAAAACAAAACAAAAAGAGCCACAGTCAAACGGCAAAAAACTTTAAATCCATTTTTTTCAATCATAACCACTACTTTTTTTAATATAAAAAAACTACCCCTGTTTAAAAGATACCGTGTCACAAACTCCATGTATTAAAAAATAATTTCATATTCCGGAGCTGAACTAATTTTAACAATTATTCCCGGATATCTACTGCTTTGCGATACCGCTCAATTCCAAAAAATAACCGGTCCACTCTCGCGGAATAAAAAGGTAATCCCTGAAGTATTCCGAACGGGTAACCTGCTCTTTGTCAAGCGGCCATGTTTTAACCCTTTCAACTGCCTCAACACTTTCAAGATCACTGCTTTTAACTATCCTGAACATTTGGTACCGGTTACGGTCCATCAACTCCCCAAGTTTAACCTGAGACTGGTGCATATCAGGGTTCTCCGATGGAAGGATCTCCATCAGAACATAGGGGCGGTCGGTTTTCAAAACATTTTCAGAGCCTTCAACAACCGACAATTCATCTCCCTCAACATCTATTTTTAGAACATCTATTTTTTTTATCTCCTGATCATCTGAATTTCTCAGTTCATCAACTGATACAGCGGGAACACTTCTTACCTCGGCACGGGAGTATTTTCCCCGGCGAAACTCCTTACCTGTTGTTGAATTTGAGGCTGCCGGCTTCAAAACGTGCAGAGAGGCATTTTCCTGTCCATTCACCCCGGCAGCAGCCCATACAGCCCTGAAATTTTCCAGTTTGTTCTCCTTTATCAGCTTTTCAACAAAAACGGCACATTCATGTTGCGGTTCAATTCCAACATAGCGGCAACCGGACCGGGAGGCTTTTACTTTAACCATGGTCTGGCCGATATGTGCTCCCACATCCACAAAAACGCCCCCGGAGTTCAACAAAGAAGGCAAAAGGTCTTCCATCCATTTTTCATTAATCACCCTGTTGGAATATTGAACTGGTGTGCCCGGACTTACAGGCACACGGAAGGTCTCCCCGGATACATCAACATATCCGTAACCGCGTAAAAGCTCGCGGAGCCTAAGAGGATTGAGGATCAGATAATAAATGAATTTTAATTTATACAGAAAATAAAAAAATTTAACTCTCACGCGCTTTAAAGGCATAATGCGGTATTATTAAGGGGAGTATATATTTAAAACGTTAATATACAAATTATAATGCTTTTTTTTATTCTTTTTTAATACGCAATTGAACATTTTTTTATATTTATATGTTAATATGTTTATCAATTTATGGCCCGGTCTATGAAAAAAACAGTTATTGTTTTCTTTTTGCTTATTTTTTCGGCAAACGCTCTCCCGCAAATTCCCGTTTTGAGCTTTGACCAGCTTGAGCCGAGACTGAGCACCGAAAGTGATTCGCTTTATATTGTAAACTTCTGGGCCACATGGTGCGTTCCCTGCGTTAAAGAGCTCCCCGAGCTTGAAAAAATCAACAAGTTATACGCCGGTGAAAATGTTAAAGTGTTGCTTGTCAGCCTTGATAACCCTGACCATATGGAATCCCGCTTAATACCGTTTACAGAGAAACACAACATTGAATCTGAAGTGGTCCTCCTTGACGATCCGCGAAGCAACAGGTGGATCCCGAAAGTTGACAGCTCATGGACAGGTTCTATACCGGCAACTGTTTTTTTTACAAAAGACTCGAAATATTTTCACGAAGGCAGTTTAACTTTTGACGAACTGGAAGAAATTGTCAGGTCTAAACTCAACTACTAATCTAAATCATTCAAAATGAAAAAAATTCTCTTACTTTTAACATTTACCCTGACCGCCCTTAGCTTGTCATCCGCTCAGGGATACAGCGTGGGAGACATAGCGGAAGATTTTAAGCTTAAGAATGTTGACGGCAATTATGTCAGCATGAGCGATTACCCTGATGCCAAGGGGTTTGTCATTATCTTCAGCTGCAATCATTGTCCTTACTCGGTTGCTTATGAAGACAGGAAAATAGAAATTCACGGGAAATACAGGGCTAAAGGATATCCGGTTATCATAATCAACCCCAATGACCCGGAAGTAGAACCAAGAGATTCCTATGAGCTTATGCAGGTTAGAGCAACCGAAAAAAGTTTTACCTTCCCTTATCTTTTCGATGATGGACAAAAGGTTTATCCGGTTTACGGTGCAACCAGAACGCCCCATGTCTTTTTGCTAAACAGGGAGGGTGATGATCTGATAGTTGCCTATATAGGTGCTATCGACGACAATTACAGGGATGCTTCGGCTGTTGAGGAAAATTACCTTGTTGATGCTATAGAGGCCCTGCTGGCAGGAGAAAAACCCGATCCCGATCACACAAAAGCGATAGGCTGTACCATAAAGGTGGCGGATGAATAAAATTGTTTAACATTATTAAAAAACAGCCTTGAATATAAGGCTGTTTTTTTACTCTTTTCTTATGCACCGCACCGAGTAACCGGCAGCCCGGTAGTCGTCACTAAGGGAAACGTTAGCTGTGTCTATGTATAAAAAGAATGATACATCACTGTGGCCAGAACTGCTCCAATAGTAACCACTGACTCCCTCATTTAGAACATTTCCTTCCACACCACTTCGGCGGCCCGCCGAAGGAAGCCTCAGGGGTGAATTGAAGGCATCTTCCCTGTCATCCCAATTATTTGATAATGACTGAAGCTCCTCCCGGGTGGGAACACGCCAGCCTTCAGGACAGGGATCGGCCTCTTTTTTATTGTCAGACTCATCAACCCACCGGTCAAGCCATTCGCAGTCAACATTCCAGTCATTGGGAGAAGTAATGGCCAATATAAATTCATCATGGCCGGGCTGAAAGCCCGACAATGCCAGAACATCCCTTGTCGAGCTTGTTCTGTCCTGATGCCCGTCAACTTCCCTGCCCCACTGGAACAGATCACCGAAGGCATCCTCATCGTCAATATCAGTTGCCGCTCTTTCTGCACCCAGGTTACGGTCAAGCCAGACTCTGTCATTGTATTCCACAGCACCATATGTAACACTCCTGCCCCCGTATGTAAAACTCACGGAATCCAGGACTTTCGGAGGCTGGGTATCAAAACTCTTTTCATCCCCAAAACCGGTGCCTACACCGTTTGTGGCAAACGAAACCACATAATAGGTTGTTTCCGAATCCAGTCCATCTACTTCTCTCGAAAATGTTCCTTTTCCCTCACCGATAATGATTTTTTCCCCGTTTTCATCTGCCGGGGAAGACTCGGACATATATACGCCTCTTTGGGTTACTTTATTGCCGCCGTCTTCGGTAACCTCGCCCCTGACTCTGGCTTCTCTGTCGGAAATATCGGTTGCCTCTCTTGTAACCACCCCGGGTAAAGCATCTGTTGGAACAAAGCTTTTTTCATCTCCATAAGCTGTTCCCTGACTGTTGGTCGCATATGCTACAACATAATATGTTGTTCCCTCATCGAGCCCTGACAAAGTTGAAGAGAAATCTCCCTTGCCTGAACCTTCTTCAACCTTTGTGCCGGTAGCTTCAGGACCGGAAGATGTTCCGTAATAAAATCCGCGTTCAGTTATGTCGGCTCCTCCGTCATCAGTTACATCACCCCCGGCAACAGCCGAACTGACGGTAATATCGGTTATATCCCCTGTTTTTACCGAAGGTAGCTCTTCAGCCTCATCTTTTTCGCAGGCGATAAAAAATGCGAAAAACAGAAAAACTGCACCTGATAATAAAATAATCCTTTTCAAAACTTCTCTTTTTTTAATATCCTTAATATAAATAACAAACGATAAGACAAAAATATTATAAAACTTTTAAAAATACAGAAAAAAGATTTGTCCTAAATTCTCATCAAAGGGCAGGTGGAGCACCTGAAGGAACCTCCGATTTTTGCAACCTCACTGTAATCAAGACTTATTACATGATTGCCAAGGGAGTTGAGAACCTTTGCCACACGAGCATTTCTTTTTTCTACAATCACCGTACCGGAACTTATTGTAAGGGTATTTGTTGCCAGGGTTGCCTGCTCGGAGGCATCAACTTTTATAAGCTCATAACGGGAAGAGAGAACATCTGTGTTTTTAATTCCTTCCCGGTACACTATAGCGGTGTTTGGGCCAACAATGTTGAATACCACATCAAGATGCAAAAATCCCGGTTTCAATTCAACGGGTACTATAGTGTAATTTTCTGAAAAATTCCTTTCCAGCCATTTTACTCCATCGTAATCGGTACGGCTACTGATACCGGTGTAAATTATCCCATTGTCCAAAATAACGTCGCCACCCTCAATGACGCCTTTTTCGGCTCTTAAAACAGGTGTGCTGACCTCTTTACACAAATCTGAAAGTGCGTTCACTTCTTCCCGGCGAATTTTTTCCTTAAGGGAGGAAACAACAAGCGTTTCCCCTATTACAAAAGCTATATCCCGTGTATTTACCTGATTGGGGCTACTATCCAGCCCTCTTGCCCAAACCACCTCAACTCCGTTCTCTTCCAATGTTTTGGCAAAATAACCCTGCTGTTCAACCAGTTTTTCATTCAAGGGGGGATCGTGGCGGTAATAATACTCCTGTGCCGAATTTATCGGTTCGTGAAGATAGAAATTTCCGACCGGTGCCATAAGCACTTTTTTCAGCCGGCCGTACTCATTTGCAACATGGAGTCTCATAAGGATATTATTTTGCGTGATCTGGCAAATGGATGATCCATTTAATTCAAAATTAAAAAATAGCGGAGTAGCGCCCATAAAAAATCCGGAAGATATATTTCTTCCGGATTGATAAACTTACAAAAAATTAGCAGGTAATTAAAAGTATATTCCTTTATTTTATTCGATCTGATCCAGAAGGGACCCTTCCCTGTCCCTGTCGGAACGTTCCCTGTATTCGTTAAAACGGTAAGTGAAGCCCAGGAAAAGAACCCTGCTCTCTCTCCTGCGGGTAAGATCAGAAGTGAAAGTTTCCCCGTAGGTGTACATATCGGTGCCCCTTGTCTTGAAAACATCGCTCAACCTGAGAGATATCGTTCCGTTTCCCTCAAGCACATTTGCTCTCAAGCCCAGATCAAGATAGTAACTGGAACCCAGCACTCCCTGTCCGCCATGAGACTGGCAGCCGCCGCCGGTGGTGCGTCCTTCTGTAACCTGGGGAGCATGGTAATGGAAACGTGCCTGAACGTTGTAGCGCTCCAGAAAGTTCCAGTTCGAGGTAACGTCAAACATCCATGTATCACCTTCATGTTCCCAGTCAGGTAAACTCTCATCTTCAAGGTAAGTGTAGAAATAGCTCAAATTACTGTTAATACGCCACCAGGGGGTCAAAGGATAATTGGCAACAAACTCGACACCAAAAGAGGTGCCTGACTTGAGGTTCTCAAATGTGGTGCGTGTCTGTTCGTTACCGCCCAATGTCATATCCCTTGTGATCATATCTTCGGTTTCCCTGTAAAACAAGACTGTACTGAATTCCTTTCTGTTTTCTGCATACTGGTATCCCAACTCGTATGAGTTTATATACTCAGGCTTCAACTCAGGGTTCCCGAAACTTACATTCAACGGGTCACTGTAATTGACAAACGGGTTTAGCATTGAAATTGACGGCCTGTTGACCCGCCTGCTGTAGTCAAGCGACAAGGCATTTTTATCGTCAACACTGTATTTCAAATGTGCACTCGGGAAAACATTGAAAAATGATCTGTCAAACTCTTCACCGGTTACTTTTTGTTTAGCATCGGAGCTGTGCTGCTCAGCACGGAATCCCCCCTGGAAGTGAAAATCCCCGAGAGCAAATCCATATATTCCATAGGCGGCATGTATTGACTCATCATATAGAAAATGATTGGTATAGTCATCATTTACCTCATATTCACCTGTGTTATTGTTTTTGTCAAAAAGTTTAAAATCATCTTCCATATCCCTGAAAATACTTTTAACCCCGGCTTCAATGCGGCTGTTTTCACCCACGGGATGAGCATAGTCTGCCTGTAAGGTAAAAACGGTACCAGGTGCATAAGACTCTTCATACATATACTGATTTTCCATATCATTGCCATCAGGCTCCATTATAATATCCCTGTTTGTTTCCCCGTCGGATACGGCATAAAACAAATCGGCCTCAAATTCCCTTCCTTCCTGTTCAAAATCCCTGGCGTAATTAAGGACATATTCCCTGCCGAACCCTTCAAATTGCCTCTCCATTGAGGTTGACATATCATATTGTTCAGGGGCAAACAGGTTAACCTGTGAATAATTCCGGGGGCGTGTATCACGCAAATTGAACAACCCCATAACGGTAAGGGTTCTTTCAGGATCGATAAAAAAGTCAGTACCCAGTCTCATATTATGAAATGTTCCGTCACGCAAAAAGTCCTCAAACTGATACATTTGACGAATTGTATCACCTTCGGGTCTAATACGTTCTCTTTCATTTATATTGTAGCCTTCAGTGCTGTGAATCCTGAAATCGTAATTACCGAAAATATTAAAACGTTCTCTACGGTGATTAAGGTTGACCGAGCCGTTATACTTGTCGCCTGTGCCCATGTTAACGCTGGCCATCCCCCCGGTGCCGGCCTGCCGTTCTTTTTTCATCACAATATTGATAATCCCTGAAGTGCCGTCAGGGTCATAGCGGGCAGAAGGATTGGTTATAACCTCAACCCGGTCGACCATTGTGGCTGGCATCTGATCCAGACTGGTAAGGTGTGAGGGTCTGCCGTCAACCAGGATCGTGACATTGGTGCTTCCCCTGAGACTGACCCTTCCTTCATGATCGACATTCACTGATGGAAGAGATTCCATTATTTCAAGTGCGGAATCTCCGGTGGTGCTAATATCACGATCTACAACAAACACCTGCTTGTCCAGGTTCACCGACAACATTTCCCTTTCTCCCTTTACAGTAACACCTCCCATTGCTTCATCACCGGGTTCGAGCCTTACTGTGCCCAAGTCCGCCACGGGCCCGGAATCGTCAAGGGTTATTTTTTCAACAATTTTGGTTTTAAAACCTATAAAAGATAACTGTATATCATACTGACCAAAGCCTGCACCCTCGATCATAAAAGAACCGTCTTCCTTGCTGACTCCCCCTGTAACAATTTCATCCTCCCCATGATGCAGTAAAACAACATTGACATATTCCATAGGCTCCCCGCCTACAGCTTCAACAACCCGACCCTTGACAACTCCTTTTGAATCTGAAGTCCCCGAATTATTTGATAGGCTTGCGTTGGAGTGAGAGCAAATCAATGACAAAGCAAGCAAAACACCCGAAAACCTGAAAAGTGCAGCCATATAATTTTAAGTTTAAAAGGTTTGAAACACAATATCAAATGGAAAAAAATCTTTGAAATAAAATATCAAAGGAAAGTTTTTTTATGTGACAATTAAATAAACAAAAGGTTTAATATTGCAGTAACTGATTTTATATTTGAACCCCCGAGCTAAAGCTCAAAAAAAAGAAAAAACCAATTCCCGGCTATGGATACAAATGAATTCAAAAAACATGGACACAACTTTGTTGAATGGATGGGCGATTACCTGGAGAACATTTCCCGGTACCCGGTCAAGCCCGGCATTAACCCGTCAGAGATAAAGGATCAAATTCCATTTTCTGCTCCTGAAGAAGGGGAGGATATGGAAAAAATATTCGAGGACTTTTTGAAGATTATTGTCCCGGGTGTAACACACTGGCAACACCCCTCCTTTTTTGGGTATTTCCCGGCAAACTCAAGCTATCCCTCACTTCTTGCCGAAATGCTGACAGCTGCAATGGGGCTGCAGTGCATGATGTGGGAAACCTCACCGGCAGCCACCGAACTGGAGGAGCGTATGACCCAATGGTTAAGGGATATGGCCGGACTGCCCGAGTCATGGGAAGGGGTTATACAGGACAGTGCTTCATCTGCCACACTGGTTGCCCTTATTACTGCACGCGAAGCAGCTACAGGCTTCAAATGCAACGATAAAGGAGTCTACAAAGAAAAAACAATGCGCATTTATTGCTCAACTGAAGCTCACTCATCAATTGAAAAAGGGGTGAAGGCGGCAGGATTCGGTAAAGAAAATCTTGTCAAAATACCGGTTGACGGCAATATGGCCATGCAGCCGGCTCAACTTGAAAATGCGATAATAAATGACCTTGAAAAGGGATACATGCCTCTTTGTGTGGTGGGAGCGCTTGGTACAACCGGCACGGTCGCAGTCGATCCGCTTGAAAAAATAGCGGAAATATGCAAAAAACATAAGCTGTGGCTGCACATTGACGCAGCATATGCCGGATCTGCCCTGATACTGCCGGAATACCGGCACCTGAGAAAGGGTGTGGAATATGCCGACAGCTTTGTTTTTAATCCACACAAATGGCTTTTCACAAATTTCGACTGTTCAATATACTTTGTAAAGGATAGCGGCGCTCTTAAGAAAACCTTTGAAATAACTCCCGAGTACCTTAAAACCGATACAGGCAGCAGTGTTAACAATTACCGTGACTGGGGGATTCAGCTTGGAAGAAGGTTCAGGGCGCTAAAGCTTTGGTTTGTAATAAGAAATTTAGGAGCCGGCGGTTTAAGGGAAAAATTGAGATACCACATATCACTTGCAGGTCTGTTTAAAGATTACCTTTTGCGTGAGGGAACGTTTGAGCTGACCGCGCCCCCTGCTTTTAATGTTGTTTGCTTTCGCTGGACTCCCGAAGGTTTTGCAGAAAAGGAATACAACAATCTCACCCGCAGGCTTCTGGAGGAGATAAACCGCTCAGGCAAAGCTTTTGTTACACACACAATGGTTGAGGAGAAATACACGATACGAATGGTTGCCGGGCAAACGGGAACATCCGAAGAACATATTGACAATCTCTGGAATCTTATAAAAACAATTACTCACGAAATAACCCGGGGGGAAAATAAGGAGCCGTATTAAAACACTGAACGGTGACTCCCCGCTGCAGGGCTCAGTAGTTATACTTTGCCAGGGGGGCAACACTCAAGGGAGCAAAGTCTTTTTCAAGATATTTGTAATATCCGGTTATTGCAATCATGGCTGCATTGTCAGTGGTATAACGCAGCTGCGGCAGGTAGAGATCCCACCCCCTCTTTTTGCTTTCCGCTGAAAAAGCCTGCCGCAAGCCGGAATTTGCTGCCACTCCGCCGGAAAGGGTAATATTTTTTACACCGGTGCTTTCTGCAGCTTCAATTACTTTCCCAAGCAGCATCTGAATAATTGTAAATTGCAGTGAGGCACAAAGATCATTGAAATGTTCCTTTGTAAATCCGGGAGACTCCTTTTCCCTATCGCGCAAAAAGTACATAAAGGATGTTTTCAGACCGCTGAAGCTGAAATCAAACCTTCCCGCACCGGGCTTTGGAAACTTAAATGCCTCAGGGTCACCCTCTTTTGCATATTTGTCTATCCAGGGTCCGCCGGGATATGGGAGTCCCATTATCTTGGCACATTTATCAAAAGCCTCCCCGGCCGCATCATCTATAGTCTGCCCCAAAATTTCCATTTTAAGGGGAGCTTTGACATTAACAATCTGGGTGTGACCGCCCGAGACCAGAAGAGATAAAAAAGGGAAAGAGGGCAGCCTGTTTATTCCCTCCCTTTCCCTGATTAAATGAACCAAAATGTGAGCCTGCAAATGGTTGACTTCAACAAGGGGGATCCCCGAAGCCATTGCAAAACCTTTGGCAAAAGAGGCCCCCACAAGCAATGCACCCATCAGGCCGGGTCCGCGGGTAAATGCAACTGAGCTGAGTTCAGAGCATTCAACGCCAGCCTTGTGCAAAGCCCGGTCAACCACAGGTATAATATTCTGCTGATGCGCCCTGGATGCAAGCTCCGGCACCACACCCCCGTACTCCCTGTGAACTTCCTGACCTGCAGTGATATTTGACAAAATATATCCGTCCCTTATCACTGCAGCCGAGGTATCATCGCATGAAGATTCTATGCCCAGTATTGTAATAGACATTTTATATGTTTAATTTGCAAGAAAATAATGGACTATTTTTGATTTTTTTACGTTTGATAAACAAAAACGCAAAACTATTAAAAAAAGACACAAAATATTAATCATTTTTTCCGTGGTATTAATTTCCCTGCCGGTTGCCGGATATTTTCTTATCCAAAGCAGCAGGGTACAGACATACCTGACTCAAATAGTGGCTGAAAGAATTTCAAGTGAACTGGATGCCAAATTCCACGTTGGGAAAGTTGATATTACCCTGTTCAATAAAGTTGTCCTCGAGGATATATACATCGAGGACCAGATGAGGGACACCCTTCTTGAAGCGGAAAAGCTTACGGCTACCATCCACTATCTGAACTTAAGGAATAAGCAGGTTTTGTTTGACAATATCGAACTCGGTAATGCCAGGGTAAATGTGTACACCGACTCGGCGGGAGTGGGAAACACACGGTTTCTGGCAAATGCCCTGGAAAGAGAAACAGAAGGGTCCGGCATCAAAAATTGGGAGATTTACGTTAATTCAATTACGTTGAGTGATTCACGCTTCTCGGGCAAAATGACCGGGTCACCGTCAACTCCTGAAAAGGTGAATTTTTCAGATCTTGATCTGAAAAGTATCAATATGAAGGTCAGTAATTTTGACCGTCAATCCGACACTGTTCTTTTCAATGTTAATCATCTGAGTTTTGAAGATAAAAGCGGCTTCACTCTCAAGAACTTTTCTTCAGAGGCCAGCATAAGCAACGATCATATACTTAACCGGCGGCTGAATATTGAAACAGAAAAGACCAGCCTGCAGTTCGATTCTTTACAGTTAGGCTTTGATGGTTTTGAAGCTTTTAATGATTTTGCAAATGAAGTGGAACTTTCCGCATCTGTTAACCCCTCGCGCGTACATTTTGAAGATCTGGCTCTTTTTATCCCGGATGTTCCAACTCGTTCAGAAGATGTCAGGATAGAGGGGACAATAAGGGGAATGGTCAACAACCTCAAGGGAGACAAAGTAAATATATCCCTGAGCCATGAAACTTCAATGCTCGGCTGTTTTAACGTGATGGGACTTCCCGATATTAAGCACACGTATATATTTATGGACCTGCACAGGCTTTCCACCTCGGCGGAAGATATGGACAATATCCTTGCATCCTTTGAAACCGGAAGGGAATATATACCTAAAGATCTCAGGGAGCTTGGGCAGTTAAACTATCAGGGCAATTTTACAGGCTTTATTGATGATTTTGTAGCTTACGGGAAGCTGACAACAGATCTGGGAGAGATTTCGACCGATCTCTCGATCAGACCCGACACGAGCAATACTTTGGTCTTCAACGGCGAAATTGCAACAAGCGATTTTCATGCAGGCAAACTGATGCAAAACGACGATATAGGGGAAATCACTTTCAATGCCTCGGCAAGCGGCTATCATTCCCCCGCTGAAGGCCTGAATGCTGATCTGAGCGGTATTATTAACTTTTTTGAAATAATGGGGTACGATTACCGCAACATTGACCTCTCAGGAAGCATTAAGGACAGAAACTTCGAAGGTTCGGCTTCGGTTAAAGACGCCAACATAAATTTCAGTTTCGACGGGGGGATGGATTTTTCGGGTGAAACACCGGTTTTCGATTTTTCCGCAGATGTTTTAAAAGCTCATCTCTATAATCTGAATCTTAGCAGAAGTGATCCCGAATATACCGTTTCTTTTGGTATAAATGCAAACTTTAAAGGAAGTAATATTGACAACCTGGAGGGTGAAATAAAGATGGAGGATGCCCATTTTGAAAAATCTGACAGAATGCTCCGGGTAGACAGCTTTTCACTGCATGCATACCCGTATGAGGAGAAAAGGAAGATAGAGTTGAACTCGGATTTTGCGAACGGTGAGATAACAGGCCAATATGAATTTGCAACACTTGCAAACTCACTTGACCAAATACTTAGCCATTATATTCCTTCCTACGGAAAGGAACTTCAGGATTCGGATGAAACCGGGAACGATTTTGACTTCACCCTGGAGCTTGGCAATACAAGTCAGGTAACAGGCTTTTTCCTCCCAGAACTTCAGGTTGCAGAAGGCACGAAAATCAAGGGGAGCTATAGCCCCTCTGAAAACAATCTTGATTTTACAGGACACTCACCGCAGTTCTCCTTTAATAACCACACTTTAAGCAACCTGGAAATATCTGCCGGGCGCAATGAAAAACAACTGCTTCTCAAATCGAATGTTGAGAATGCAAAAATGTGGGGAAATAACAAAATTGAAAACATTGATATTATCTCTGCCGCCTTTGATGATAGTCTAACTCTCCAAATAAACTGGAATAATGAAACCAGCCGGGAAAAATACAAAGGGGAATTTATAGCCGGAGCCGGTTTTGAAAACATACCCGGGAAGGTTGTACCTGGCGTTATGATAGATATCAAACCCTCGGAAATAGTTATAGCCGATTCAACCTGGAATATGAGCCAGAGCAGTATCAAAATTGACAGCACATCCATGGCCATTGAAAACTTCAGATTCAGCAATAAAAACCAATCGCTGGAGATTGACGGCATGATCTGTGAAAGGCCTGAGGACTCTCTATCCATTCACTTTTCAGAAATAGATATTGCAACCCTTAACCAGCTCAATGTTGTTGAAGACCTGAGCCTTGAAGGCTTTTTAT
The DNA here is from genome assembly GCA_003554865.1 of Bacteroidota bacterium. Taxonomy (GTDB): domain Bacteria; phylum Bacteroidota; class Bacteroidia; order Bacteroidales; family PUMT01; genus PUMT01. Next base: position 16,460 of record PWHJ01000144.1, read on the forward strand.
CAGGCAAAGCCAGCGTTTGCGATATATACGGAAACACCTCATTACAGGGTGGCCTCACTGTAAGTAAACTGAGATTGAACGAACAGGATTTCGGGGATTTAACAATTTTGAGCGACTGGAACAACCGCACTGAATCAGTTTATGTAAATGCGTTCAGCGAAAGGGACGGGGAAAAGATAATTGACATTTACGGAACATACGGCCCCGAAAGCAGGGAATTAGACTTCAGTGGAGCTCTCAGCAAAGTTAACCTCAAAGCTTTTGACAAATATGAAGATGAGGTGTTTGTTGATCTGGAAGGATATGCAGGGGGGGATCTGCACCTTGGGGGCACTTTGCAAGACCCCCGGTTTAACGGAAACATTGCTTTGGAAGATGCAACTTTCACAGTAGATTATCTGCAAAGCAGGTTCAATTTTTCTCATGATGTAAACATTATTGACAACCAAATAATATTCAATGATATAACAGTATACGATCAAGAGGGGAACACCTGCCTTGCAAACGGCAGTGTTACACACGAGAACCTGGAAGATTTCAACCTTGATATTACACTTGAGCCGGAAAGTTTCATGGCATTAAATACCACACAGAGAGATAACAGGCATTTCTACGGAAGGCTATTTGCATCGGGAGTTGTAAATATTGAAGGGCCCACCGACAATCTCAATATTGACATCTCGGCAAGCACCGAAAGAAACACCCGTCTTTTTATACCGGTAAACCAGGAAAGGGAAGCCCATGAACATCACTTTGTAAGATTTACATCACAGGGCAACAATGATAACGAAGAAGAAGAAGACCCGGAATCAACTCCCTATGAGGTTGATCTTTCCGGAATAAACCTGGATTTCGGACTTGAAGTAACCCCCGATGCCGAGGCACAGATTATTTTCGGCTCAAGACTGGATGACGTTATAAGGGGAAGGGGGGCCGGCTCGCTCAAAATGGAAATTGATGCCCAGGGCAGGTTCAATATTTTCGGCGATTATGTCTTCGAAGAGGGTGACTATCTTTTCACACTGCAAAATGTAGTGAACAAGAGGTTCGATATTGAACGCGGGAGTACAATCACCTGGAGCGGGAATCCGGAGGATGCAAATATCGATATGACTGCCAAGTACCGGCTGCGTGCTCCTTTGAACAACCTGGACAGCGAACTGGGTCTTCAGCTGGGTGACAGAACTGCAAACAGGGTGCCGGTAGAATGCGAAATATATCTTAAAAACAGGCTGGTAAACCCAAATATAGAGTTTGATATAAATTTACCCACAGCCGACACTCAAACCCGGCAATATGTTGATGCCTTGCTGAATACTGAGGAAAAGCTCAACAGGCAGTTTATATCATTGCTTGTAATAAACAATTTCTTGCCGGCACAGGAATATGCCAGGTCACCGGCACTGGGCGGCTCTCTAGGGACGAGTGCAACAGGTGCGGGTATGGCAACTGCCAGCGAATTCCTGTCCAGTCAATTAAGCAGTTGGCTGTCAGAGCTTAGCGGCGATGTTGACCTGGGTGTTAATTTCAGGCCGGGCGACGAAATAACCCCCGATGAGATGGAAGTTGCCCTCTCAACTCAGCTTTTCAATGAAAGAGTAACTATTGACGGCAGTGTTGACGTAGGTGAACGCCAAACCAGAACCAGCAACATTGTTGGTGATGTGGACGTTGACATAAGGCTGAGCAGGAGCGGCAAGCTTCGCATGAAGGTTTTTACGCGCAGCAACGACAATCTGCTCAGACCTAATCTGGCACCCTACACTCAGGGAGTCGGATTCTTTTATCGCGAAGATTTCGACAGTTTCGACAAGCTTTTGCAAAACTACTGGCGCAATGTTTTTCCTGCCAAAGAGGATGGAAATGAGTGATTTTTTACTTTATTTTAATTTCGTGGCCTGTTTTTTGTTGCCTTTATTTAAATTTACAGTCAAAATACTCAATAATAATAACTATAAACAAGCGTTCTCCTTTTAAATCCTAAGTTTAGCGCACTTCAGGCAAGTAAGGAGTACAAAATCTGTTTTTTTAGACTTTGAATGTATAAACAATTTATTGTTAACCTTTTTTTAAATTAATTTTTCTGGAATGGACATACTATTTTTGTTACAGGTGACAGTTGCCGACACGCTCACAAATATGGAAGCTGCACAGGAAGCGGAAGAAGTGACATTGTCATACTGGGAGCTCGCATTTAAGGGCGGATGGGTTATGGTACCTATTGTAATTTTATCAATAGTCGCCGTTTACATTTTTTTCGAACGGTATTTTGCAATTAAAAAAGCCCAAAAAGTCGACATGAACTTTATGAACAAAATAAAAGATTATATTCATGACGACAAGCTTGACTCAGCGCAGGCTCTTTGCCAGTCAACCGACAATCCCGTGGCCCGCATGATAGAAAAAGGGATAAGCCGCATAGGTCGCCCTCTGAACGATATAAATGCCACCGTTGAAAATGTTGGTAAACTTGAAGTTTACAAACTGGAAAGGGGACTGCCGGTTCTTGCTACCGTTGCAGGCGCGGCTCCAATGATAGGTTTCCTTGGAACAGTTATGGGAATGATAAGGGCATTTTATGATATGTCAATGGCCGGAGCAAATATAGATATAGGTTTGCTTTCAAGCGGAATATACACTGCTATGATCACTACAATGGCAGGGCTGATGGTTGGTATTATAGCTTTTCTTGCATACAATACCCTTGTGGCAAAAGTTGAAAATGTCATTTTCAAGCTTGAGGCGAACACAACAGAGTTCATGGATTTGTTGAATGAACCGGTTAAATAGTATTTTAAAAACACAAAAAATTAGAAGCATAGCAAGACAATCAGCTTGCTGAAAAACCGGTTAAATAATATTTTAAAAATCTTACAAAACTACAGATAACAGCTATGGCAATTCGCTCGAGAAGTAAAATAACGACATCTTTCAGCATGTTTGGGATGACCGACATTGTCTTTTTGTTGCTCATTTTTTTCATGATTACATCCACACTTATTGCCCCAAACGCCCTTAAACTTCTTTTGCCCCAGAGTCAGCATCAAACTATGTCAAATCCGGTAACAACAGTTTCTATAACTCCCGACCTTCAATTTTATGTGGAGAGAACACCTGTTGAATTATCAAATCTGGAACAGGTTTTGAGGGAAAGATTAGAGGAAGAACCGGAGCCTACGATCTCTTTGCATGTTGATAAAAGAGTTCCCATGGAAGAGGTGGTAAAAGTTATGAATATAGCTAAAGACAACCAGTACAGGCTTATACTTGCGACAAGTCCCCATTAAACTGACAAAAGATGCAGAACCGGTTTGAAGAACATAAAATAGGAATAATTGGTACCACTATCTTTCACGTAGTGGTTGCCGTGTTGATCATGTTCCTTGGTTTTTCCAGTCCGTGGCCGCTGCCTGAGGAAGAAGGAATCCTGATAAGTTTTGGAACCGATGAAGAGGGTTTTGGAGTTGTAGACCCCCCGCAGGAAGAAATAGCCCAGGCGCCTGAAACTCCTGCATCCCAAACCAGCGAAGCCGAAGAAGCGATATTAACACAGGATTTTGAAGAGGCCCCTCCACTGCCCGCAGATGAAGAGGAAGCACAGGAAGAGGACGCGCCGGTTCCCGAAGAAGCAACTGATCCCGAGGAGGAAGTTGCAGAAGAAGAGGAAGTTGCAGAAGAGCGGATTGTTAACCCGGATGCCCTCTATCCGGGCAGAAGCGAAACAGCAGACACAGGAAGAAGTGTTGGCGACACGGCTGATACCGGGAGAGTGGGACACGAGACGGGCATACCCGAATCAGACCGGAGAGAGGGGGATGAAAGATTCGGAGCGGAAGGTATTTCTTACAGCCTTGACGGCCGGGACCCGGTTGACCTCCCCTTGCCCGAATACAACTATCAGGAGGAAGGAACCATTGTTGTTGAGATCACCGTTAACCGCAACGGCGAGGTGACAAATACAAGACCGGGTGTAAGGGGATCGACAACACAGCATGATGGATTAATGGAAGCCGCAGAAAATGCGGCCAAAAATGCCAAATTTGATGTCAGCCGCGATGCACCGGCATTCCAGAGAGGAACAATAACTTACCGCTTCAGGCTCGAGTAAGAGCCCAGTTCAGGTTCAAATCATAAAAATCATATCAAAAACCCCCAGCAGCTGAAGGGAAGAGAGAAAAACTACCACAAGCAAAACATATCTTACAAAAACCGCTCCCCATCCAACAGCAAACCTTGTTGCAACATATGCTCCTATCATGCTTCCAAAAGCAAGCACAAAACCCAGCAGATAGTCAACCTGTGAGTTCATTATAAAAACAACAATTGCCAGGGGAGTGTATATTAATACTATCAATACTTTGATGGCATTTGCTTTTACAATATCGAACCCGGCACCAAGAACAAGTCCGGCGAGAAGGAAAATACCTATCCCAACCTGGATAAAGCCGCCGTACAATCCAATGGCAAACATTATAATATACCTTAAAAAAGGCGACTTTATCATGGTCTCTCCGCTGTGCCCTTTAATCCATCTCTCAGGTTTGTACAAAATGACAAAGAACATTATAATCAGCAAAACCCCTATAAACCGCTCCATTACAGCTTCAGTAATATTGACAGCAAGCAGGGCACCTATAACCGCTCCCCCAATTGCGGGAACGGCCATAACAATACCCTCCCGCAACCGGAAGACCTTTTGCTGCCTGAATGAGCCCACAGCAACCAGGCTTTGCAATAATATATTTAGACGGTTGGTTCCGTTTGCAACGTTGGCGGGAAGCCCCAAAAACATAAGCAAGGGAAGGGAGAGAAGGGAACCGCTTCCGGCCAGAGTATTGACGAAACCGACAATAAAACCTGCAGCTACCACAAGCAATACGATGTGCAACTCCATAGAAGGCTAATCAGGAAGCGAACTTCGGATATTTTTTCATCATTTTGTTGACTTTTTCGCGCACTTTTTCAATATCCTTATCATTGTCAATGTTCATAATAACTTCATCAATCAGTTCAACTATTACACCCATCTGATCTTTTTCTACCCCGCGCGTTGTAATTGCCGGTGTTCCCAGCCTTATCCCGGATGTCTGAAAAGGTGAGCGGCTGTCAAAGGGAACCATGTTCTTATTCAGTGTAATATCGGCTTTCACGAGTGTATTTTCAACCTGTTTGCCTGAAACATTTGGCACCTTGGTGCGAAGGTCTATTAACATGGAATGATTATCGGTGCCGTTGGATATGATCTTGTACCCTTTGTCAACAAATGCATCTGACATGGCTACGGCGTTCTCTTTTACCCTTTTCATATATTCCTTAAAGCTATCATCAAGAGCTTCCCCGAAGGAAACAGCTTTGGCCGCAATAATATGCTCGAGCGGTCCGCCTTGCATACCGGGAAATACAGCAGAATCAATAAGCTGGGACATCATTTTGATCTCACCCTTGGGTTTCTTCAATCCCCAGGGATTTTCAAAATCCTCACCTATCAAAATTATTCCCCCCCTTGGTCCGCGTAACGTTTTATGGGTAGTTGAGGTTACCACATGACAATGGGGAAAAGGATGGTTAAGCAAACCGGTGGCAATAAGTCCTGCAGGATGAGCAATGTCGGCCATAAGCAATGCCCCCACCCGATCCGCAATCTTCCGCATTCTGGCATAATCCCAGTCACGGGAATAGGCAGAAGCACCTGCAACAATCACTCTGGGTTTTTCCTTAAGGGCCAGATCCTCCATCATCTCATAATCCAAACACCCGGTCTCTTCCTTAACCTCATAATGCACAGGATGGTACAAAATACCTGAATAATTTACAAAAGAGCCGTGAGTCAGGTGTCCCCCGTGGGAGAGATCAAGTCCAAGAAAAGTGTCTCCCGGCTTCATTAATGCAAGCATTACAGCTGCATTGGCCTGGGCTCCGGAATGAGGCTGCACGTTGGCATACTCTGCATTGAAGAGTTGTTTAACCCTGTCGATGGCCAGCTGTTCTACCTGGTCTATAATATGGCATCCCCCGTAATAACGCCTGCCGGGATAACCTTCAGCATATTTGTTTGTCAGGCATGACCCCATAGCTTCCATCACCTGATCACTGACAAAGTTTTCAGAAGCAATAAGCTCTATTCCTGAAAGTTGTCTTTCATCTTCCTTTTTTATTAAATCAAAAACCACGTTATCTTTCTTCATATATATGGATTATGGTTAGAAATAATCACTTGATTATAAATTCAATCTTCAAAAGTATTGATTTCAACTCAATTATTCATAACACTTTATATTTTTTTTCAACACTTTTTCCAGAGAGCGCAATTGACGTACGCAGCTCAACTTTAAATACCTGAGTTTTTTTAATGCTCTGTAAACTGCAGGAGCACTTTGCGATATTCGGAAAAAATTTTTGATTTGGAAACAAACCCTACATATTTACCTTCATCTATAACCGGCAGATTCCATGCATTAGTCTCTTCGAACTTCCGCATAACCGACTCCATATTTTCGTTTGAGGAAACGGTTGTAAGTGGTGTTCGCATTAATTCTCCTACAGTAACCTTATCGTACATATCCGGCTTAAATATTATATCGCGTATATAGTCGAGCATCACAATGCCTGTCAGATTCTCATTCCGGTCAATTACAGGGAAAATGTTCCTGCCAGATCTGGATATAACCTTAACCAGCTCACCCAGGGTTGTGTCGGGAGAAACCGTTTTCAGATCGGTTTCAATAACATTGCCGAGCTGCAAAAGCGTCAGCACAGCCTTGTCCTTATGATGGGTAATAAGCTGGCCTTTTTGGGCAAGGCGTTTGGTATAAATCGAATGGGGCTCGAAATACCTCATTGTTAGATGAGAAATAGTTGCAACAATTATAAGGGGAACAAAAAGCTGATACCCCCCTGTGATCTCTGCAATCAAAAATATCGCGGTAAGCGGGGCGTGCATCACTCCGGCCATAACACCTGCCATTCCCACAAGGGCAAAATTACGCTCAGGCACATCGATAAAATGAAAAATATTTAAAAGTTTTCCGGAAACAAAACCCGTTACTCCCCCAACAAACAAAGAAGGTGCAAAAATACCGCCTACACCGCCGCTGCCTGTTGTAACAGCCATTGCAACAACCTTTAAAAATAAAATAAGCAGTAAAAAGAGAGCAAAAACCCAAAATTTGTCAATAAATCCGTAAAAAAAACTGTTTCGGGCAATTTCCGTAGGGTCACCACCCAGCAATAATTTCAGGGTCTCATAACCTTCCCCGTAAAGGGGAGGCAATAAAAACACCAAAAGTCCCAGAATGACGCCACCCGTAAAAAGACGTGTAAATTGACCCCGAATTCTGCTGAATATTGATTCAATCCCCATACAGGTTTTGGTAAAATAAAAAGAGACAAGTCCGGATATAATTCCAAGGGAGATATACCATGGAATATTCTCAAAAGCAAAAGCCTCTGGCATGGAAATGTGAAAGACCGCCTGACTGCCCATCAAAAAGGAAGAAACGGTTGTACCGGCCACTGCAGCAATAAGCAAGGGTATGACAGACCACATGGAAAGACTCAGCATTAAAACCTCAAGGCTGAAGATCATTGCTGCAATGGGGGATTTGAATATTCCTGCAATTGCAGCCGTAACCCCGCAACCTATAAGCAGGGTAACAGTTTTGTAATTAAGCCTTAAAAACTGACCAATATTTGAGCCAATTGAAGCACCGGTCAAAACCACAGGAGCCTCCAATCCAACCGAACCTCCAAACCCTACTGTTAAAGTACTGGAAACCATGGAAGAATAAGTATTATGGGGCTCCAGCCTGCCGTTCTTTCTGGAAATTGCATGCAAAACATTTGAGACACCGTGTGAAATACTGTCCTTTACCACATATCGAACAAAAATAACAGTAAGAAAAATGCCCAAAAGGGGAGTGATAAGGTAGATAATATTTCCTGCCTCAATATCGGCATAATCCAGCAGAAAAACTTTTGTTGCCAGGACGGTATTTTTGAGCAATACCGCTGCCAGTCCACCCAACAACCCGACTATAAGGCTTAAAATAAGCACCAGCTGCCTGTGATTGAATCTTTTTATTATCCAAACAACAAGTTTGGCTGTGAGTGTCGGTTTTTTCATTCGTACATATTTTCTCCTTCAAAACATCTTACAACCTTGACAATCAAAGACATTCATGGGCCTTGCCGAAAAAGCAAATATATTTAATTTTTTTTATAATTAACCATTTTTATACGAATGCCCCCCCTCAGCCTTTGGCAGACAAAATACGAATTGAAAATTTGACAGATATAAAAAATTAAAAATCAATAAAAACGTTAATTTTGTAAAAGTTGCTATCTGAAGAATTGCAGGTGGAGATCTTTTTGTAAATTATTCATATAATCCGGTTTACATATTTTTTGATACCCCCGGCAGCAAAGATAATGGCAATTGAACCCCCATCAGCCTTTGGCAGACAAAATAAGATGAATAAACATGGGGGTCCATACGACCAAAAGAGATGAAATTAATTGACATACTATAATAACTTATTGAAAATTAGTTTAATTAACTTTGTTTGTACGAATGAAAGAGTTATTTTAAGGTATCCAAATTGAGAACACCTTATGAACAGTATGGTAAAAGCGGCAGAAGAAAAGGAAATTATTGAAAAGCAACTGGATCTCTTATTGGAGAACTGCAAAAAATGCGAGAATCAGGAAGATCTTGAGCTGATTAAAAAAGCATTTCAAATTGCCCGTGACGCCCATAAAGACATGCGAAGAAAATCGGGCGATCCATTTATTGTTCATCCGCTTTCTGTTGCAAAAATAGTTTCCAGTGAAGTTGGCCTTGGAACGAAATCGGTAATTTCTGCACTTCTCCATGACGTTGTCGAAGATACCGATTATACGCTCGATTATATAAAACACCATTTCGGTGAAGAGATCGCTTCCATAATTGAAGGGCTAACCAAAATATCAGGTGTTTTCGACAAAAACTCGAACCTTCAGGTAGAAAATTTCAAAAAGCTCCTTTTAACATTATCCAACGATGTTCGGGTGATCCTTATAAAGCTGGCCGACAGGCTCGACAATATGAGAACCCTGGATTCGCTGCCAAGGAACAAGCAACTCAAAATTGCCGGTGAGACACTTTTCCTTTTTGCACCTCTTGCCCACCGCCTTGGGCTTTATGCGATCAAAACCGAGCTGGAGGATCTTTCCCTTAAATATCAAAACCCGAAAGCTTACGAAGAGATCACAAAAAAAGTTGAGGAGAGCGAAAAAAAGCGGCAACATTTTATAAATAAATTTTCTCTTCCCATAATTGAAAAACTCAATGAGCACGGTATAGAATTCGACATAAGCGGGCGGCCCAAATCGATCTATTCAATATGGAATAAAATGCTCAACAAAAAGGTTTCTTTTGAAGAAATCTACGATCTTTTTGCAATACGCATAATTTTTGAGCCCAAACCGGGCATACCCGAAAAAGTTCAGTGCTGGAACATTTATTCCATGATAACAGACATATACATGCCCAAACCTGAGCGCATAAGGGACTGGGTGAGCGTTCCCAAGGCAAATGGATATGAGGCGCTTCACGGTACTGTTATGGGGCCCAATGGCCGATGGGTTGAGGTGCAGATAAGAACTACCCGCATGGATGAAATTGCCGAAAGAGGGTTTGCCGCACACTGGAAATATAAAGACTCCTCTTCCCAGGAAACAAAGCTGGACAAGTGGATTGAAAGAATTAGACAACTGCTGGAAAATAACAATTCCAATGCAGCTGAATTTATTGACGAATTCAAGCTTAACCTTTATTCATCTGAAATACTTGTTTTTACACCAAAAGGAGATTTTATTTCCCTTCCAAAAAATGCAACAGTTCTTGATTTTGCCTATGAAATTCACACGGAAATAGGCAACAAGGCCATAGGAGCAAAAGTTAACAATAAGCTGGCTCCCCTTAATCACCGTCTCAGCAGCGGCGATCAGGTTGAGATCTTAACTTCAGACGTTAAAAGAACACAACGCGAGTGGCTGGATCAGGTCAATACCGCCAAGGCGAAATCAAGCATTAAGAGCGCCCTAAAAGCTGAAACCAAAATGCTTGTGGAAAAGGGCAAGAAAGATCTTGATAATAAGCTAAAAGATATTAACCTGCATCCCAATTCAAGAATTCTGAAGAAACTCATAAGAGGTTACAATGTAAAAAACAAGGAAGAGTTGTACCGTCAGATAGGTGATGGAATAATAGATTTAAGCAATATTAAAAAAATATTGCGCAAAAACACAAAAAACAAATGGATAAGGTACTGGGAGCTAAGTGTAGGAAGAAATTTCCCTAAAGATATAATAAACAAAAATAAAGCTCCCAAACCTGCCAAACGCAATTTAACCAATACTAAATCACCGGTTGTAATACGCGAAGGAATTGACGAACCGGAAAAAAGCTACCGTATTGCCAAATGCTGCAACCCCATACCCGGCGATGAGGTGGTTGGCTACAAGAGCCCAAGCGAAATGGTAATAATTCACAAATCGAAATGCCCGACTGCCATTAAGCTTATGTCCAGTCACGGTAATCTTATTGTTCCCGCAAAATGGACTACCCACAAAATTCTCTCATTTCTTGCAAGGATCAGTGTAAAGGGAATAGACAGGATCGGGATAGTAAGCTCACTGACAAATGTAATATCCCATGACCTGAATGCGAACATAAGGAAAATAACGGTTGAATCGCATGATGGACTTTTCGAGGGGACAATAGATCTTTATGTTCACGACACAAAACATCTTAACAATCTCATTATGAAAATGTTTAAAATAAAAGGCGTTGTGTCGGTGAACCGTATCGAAGACATTGAAGAATAAACCTTTTTCAGCTTTCTGTAAAATCCTTAACCGGCTGTCTGCATTCAGGGAATAACAGGTGTTTTTACACACTTTTTGCTAAATTAACCGGAAAACAAATTTTAATTTTAAGTAAGTCTAATTTAACAATGAAACAATTTCCATTTCAAACTATTTTTTGTAACTTGCTTTAATTATTTTAAATTAGACTGTTTATGTCTTGTAAAAGTAAAGATACTGTCAGAAAAATATTTACGGAATATCTCGAGAAAAAAGGTCACCGCAAGACCCCTGAGAGATATGCAATACTTGATGAGATATACACAAGGGAAGGTCATTTCGACATAGAGTCTCTTTATATTTTTATGAAAAACAAGAACTACAGGGTAAGTCGTGCTACCTTGTACAATACTGTTGAACTATTGCTCGAGTGTAACCTGGTTGTGAAGCATCAGTTCGGTAAAAATCTCGCCCAATACGAAAAAGCTTTCGAGTGCAGACAGCACGATCACCTGATCTGTACCGAATGCGGAGATGTTGTAGAGTTCTGTGATCCCCGTATCCGGCAGATACAACAAACCGTCTCAGGAATGATGGATTTTAAAATATCTTATCATTCCCTTTATTTTTACGGGGTTTGTCAAAAATGCCGCCAACATCTGACCATTCAGTAAGAGCGGATAACAGCGCTGTACCTTCTTTGAGAATTTATAAAGGCCGGCTTTATTGTTATATTCAATTAATTTGTAAATTCGCCTGTTGTTTTACGCGTTTTTAAAAAAGTGACTGCAGAAGTGATGCCGGATTCAATCTTTTTGAAAAAAATATTCCGGCCATTGTCCAAAAAGATAATTTAGTATTACTAACAAAACCTGTACAGAAAATGAAGCTTGACGTATTGCTGGGCCTTCAATGGGGCGACGAGGGGAAAGGTAAAATAGTGGATGTACTTACGCCACATTACGATATGATAGCAAGGTTCCAGGGAGGACCAAATGCAGGACACTCCCTGGAGTTCAATCACATTAAGCATATTTTGCATACAATTCCTTCCGGTATTTTCCATGAAGAGAAAATAAACCTGATAGGAAACGGTGTTGTTATTGATCCGGTAGTGTTCAAAAATGAAACCGACGCACTTGCTAACCTTAAAGTTGAAGCTGAAAAAAACCTTTACGTTTCCAAAAAAGCTCACCTTATACTCCCTTCCCACCGAATTCTCGATGCCGCCTCGGAAGCTGCAAAAGGAAGCACAAAAATAGGCTCAACTCTTAAAGGTATTGGACCTACCTATATGGATAAAACAGGTCGAAACGGTCTCCGCATAGGTGACATTACGCTCCCGGATTTCAATGAAAAGTACAGGTTTCTGACCAACAAGCACAGGACAATTTTGAACCAGTACAATTATGATTACAGCCTTGAACAATATGAAGAAGAATGGTTTGAAGGGATCGAAAGGCTGAAAAAATTCAGGCTGATTGACAGCGAGCATCTGATCAACAACTTCACGGACAGGGGCAAAAGAGTGCTTGCAGAAGGTGCACAGGGAACTTTACTGGATATTGATTTCGGATCATACCCTTATGTAACCTCCTCCAACACAATATGCGCAGGCGCCTGCACCGGCCTGGGCGTAGCCCCTTCTAAAATTGGAGAAGTTATTGGTATTGTAAAAGCATATTGTACAAGAGTTGGAAGCGGGCCCTTCCCCACTGAACTTAAAGACAAAACCGGGGATAAAATGAGGCAACAGGGAATGGAATTCGGCTCTACAACAGGCAGGCCGAGGCGTTGCGGCTGGCTTGACCTTCCCGCCCTGAAATATTCCATTATGCTAAACGGTGTAACACAGCTGATCATAACGAAAGCTGATGTACTTTCAGGATTTGAAGAGATCAAGGTTTGCACAGAATACAAGCAAAACGGCAAGGTTATAGATTACCTGCCTTATGACATCGGCCAGGATGTGGAACCGGTATACACCCGGCTGAAAGGATGGGAAGAGGATATCAGGGAAATAAAATCTTACAGGGAAATGCCGGATAATTTCAAAAAATATATTGATTTTATTGAAAACCAGACAGGTGTCAAGGTAAATATCATTTCCACCGGACCCGGCCGGGAGCAGGCTGTTTTCCCGTTCCCTTTGTAATTAAATTCAAAAAGCCTCACTGTAGAGCCATACCTCGTATTCACCAGCGCTTCGTATCCTGTGATACTCATTTACGGCATTCCTGTAACTCTCATAAGAGCCTATTGTTACAAGGTGAAACCCATTGGGGGCAGTTATAATGCGTGAATCATATCCTCCACTACTGAATTTTTCTTTGTAGTTCTGAGCATATGCAGGCGTTCTGAAGGCTCCCACTATCAGGTGGTAATTTTCTGTAATCCTTGTCTTTTCGGCCTCACTCTGCAATTTGTCTATTTTCTCAAGCAAGACTCTTTCGCGTTCCAGCATTTCCTCCCTCTCCCTTTCCCGGGCAAGATTAATGCTGTCGAGACGTTCACGGTAAATCTCCAGAGAATCGGAGGAATCTGAGGAGAAGGGATTAACATTTTCAATAAAATCACAGCTGCATGCAACAAAAACAATCGCTGTAAGCAATACTGCAAATCTTTTCCTGCGCATAATTATTATCTTTAAAAAATTTATATAAATAAAATCAAAGAATTACTGACGATTTACAGTCCACTGCCCGACCAAAGCAGGTTTAAACTTTAAAGAAGTAAACTCCAGCACCTGTACAGGTATCAAATATACTTACATTTTTAAAATGACACCCAGTGAAATGAAAAATATTTGAATAAGAATGAAACCCGCATCAGACTAAGTCAGACAAAATAAGATGAACAAACATGGAGGCCATTCAGAATATAAAAAAATATATTTAATTGACATTCTATAATAACTTACTAAAGTTTCGCACTAAATTAATATGCTAAAAAACAGCAAAAAAAGATAAAAAAAGCAACATGGTACTTATGTTAATATACAGAATATTAGTATATTAACAGTGTAATCCAAAACACAATACCATGCTGCAGAGTAAAGATATAAATAAGATTTCAGAATTAAAAAACGA
>PWHJ01000006.1 GCA_003554865.1 Bacteroidota bacterium
TGAACATTTTTTTAAAGGTTACTGCAGTCAGCATTCTGCTGATTTTCCCGCGGGTTCTTGCTGCCCTTGCCGCTCAGACTGCCGATCCCCCGTACGGGTCTACAGAGCATAACCTGAATGTGCGCCCGGTCTATTACTATGTGAACACCACAGAGCGGGATGGTTTAAAGCATACAGACCACACACTTAATCTCAGAGCCCGTTACGGGATAAGCTATCATATACGCAGTAGCCTGATATTCCGCGGCCGTGCCGCCATGCGCCTCTCCACAGATCAGGATAAATTACGTTTTGTGCTGGATTATCACACGGGAGCCAGCGGAACCTATCCGGCCGGAACAGTAACGGTAGATGAGTTTATGCTTAGGTGGCAGATCAACCCGGAATTGAAACTGACAACCGGCCGGTTTCAGGGCCGTTTCCCCCTGCAGGGTTTTATTGCTAAAGGAGTTGATCGCTATTATGCATCGAATCTCTCAATATCCCACACTGATGGTATCTGGGTGGAGTGGGATATGAATGACAGATGGCGCCTGCATCTTATTGGCAGCCACAACAGCCCTTCAGGAAGCTCTCATGCAGCGCGCTCACCCCTGCGTTTTGATGAGTTGCCGGCAGCCAGATTTACAGGTTTTGCAAATCTTCAGATTTTTACACCCGTTTTACCGTGAGTTTTTAAAACTTTCCCTCGATTAAATTGTTTATTATATTTATGGAAAATTAGTTTTTTTATGAACCCCCATCAGCCTTTGGCAGACAAAATAATATACTTATGAACGGCCTTATAGCATTTTACGGAGTAAGTAACCTTGAGTCAGCCCGGGAGTTTTACGGGGAAATTCTCGGGTTAAAACTTTATAAAGATCAGGGCAGCTGCCTTATATATCACATACCCGGCGGCGGATGCATAGGATTCTGCAACCATCTCACCCCCGTGGAGAACCCTCAGGATCTTTATATAACAATAGTAACCGATGAGGTTGACGAATTTTATAATGTATTGACTGAAGCCGGATACACCCCGACTCTTGAACCGCGTGTAAATGAAAGATTCAATATCTATCAGACGAAGTTTATCGAACCCAACGGGTTTACATTGGAGATTCAAAAGTTTTTGTAATAAAAGGTCCTGAAACAAAGACCTGTTCAGGACACTGCACCATAAGGAACGGTTGTCTGAAAAAGTTTATAATTGGCCCCCGTTTCCCTGTTAAATGAAACAAAATAATTTAAGATGAAAAAGAATGATTCCTATCTGGGAAGTGCCGATCCTTCGGTTATAGAAAATTTGTACCGCGATTATATGAAAAACCCCGGTTCGGTCGGTGAGGAGTGGAGAAGATTTTTTGAAGGCTTTGAGTTTGCAAGAACCGGTTACCGCGCCTCCACGAGCGATGAAACTGAAAAGGAATTCAGGGTTATCCGCCTTATTGATGCATACAGGCAGAGGGGGCACCTTTTCACTGAAACCAACCCGGTGAGGTCAAGGAGGCAGTATTCCCCCACACTCGGCATAGAGAATTTTGGACTTCAGGAGCAGGATATGGAAACAGTTTTCAATGCCGGCAACTACTGTGGAATAGGCCCGTCAAAGCTGAAAGATATTATAGCTCACATGAAGCAAACATATTGCAGGTCTGTAGGTGTGGAATATCTTTATATAACCCCTCCCGGGAGACTGGAGTGGCTCAGGGAGAAAATGGAAAGTGTGCGCAACACGCCTGCGTTTGCACAGGAGGAGAAAAAGCATATATACCATTACCTCAAGGCCGCCTACGGGTTCGAAAATTTTTTACACAGGAAGTTTACAGGTCAGAAACGATTTTCAATTGAGGGAGGAGAATCGCTCATACCTGCACTTAATGCGGTTATTGAACGAGGGTCGGAACTGGGAAACGAAGAATTCGTTATAGGTATGTCGCACCGTGGCAGACTTAACGTCCTTGCCAACATAATGCAAAAACCATATGATGACATATTTGATGAATTTGACGGTGAGGAGTATAACGATGAGATAGCTCTCGGTGACGTAAAATACCATTTAGGCTACAACTCCACTGTATCCACTTCCGGGGGTAAAAAGGTGAAACTGAACCTTTCCCCAAACCCGTCGCATCTCGAGGCGGTTGACCCGGTCGTTTTAGGTATAACAAGAGCAAAGCTGGATCATCACTATAACGGTGACAGCTCCAGGATAGCGCCAATCCTGATACACGGGGATGCGGCCATTGCAGGACAGGGTGTTGTATACGAGATAATTCAGATGTCGCAGCTTGAAGGTTACGGAACAGGCGGCACAATACATCTTGTTGTCAATAACCAGGTTGGTTTCACAACTAATTATACCGAAGGCCGGTCTGGCACATACTGTACTGATGTCGCCAAAGTTATCAGGGCCCCCGTTTTTCACGTCAACGCTGATGATGTTGAGGCCCTGGTATATATTGTCAAGCTTGCAATGGAATACAGGCAAAAGTTTGGCTCAGATGTGTTTATTGACATATTGGGTTTCAGACGTTACGGTCACAATGAAGCAGACGAACCGCGTTTTACCCAACCCCTGCTTTACAAGCAGATAGGCTTCCATCCCGGTGTTCGCAATCTTTACAGCAAAAAGCTGGTGAAAGAAGGTGTAATGTCTGAAGAAGAGGTCAAAAAAGCGGAAAAGGAGTATGATAAGCATCTTGATGAGAAGCTGGCCCTTGCTTCACGCGACAAGGTGGTGAAGATAAAACCCTTCTGCGGTGAGCAGTGGGAGGGATTCCGTTATGCCGATGATTCAGACTTCAATTCACCGCCCGGCACCGGCGTGCCTGCTGACAAGCTGAAAGAGATAGCCGGGAAAATAAATACCCTCCCTTCCGGGAAGGGATTCTTCAAAAAAATTGAAAAACTTTTGCAGGAGAGGGAGAAAATGAGCAGTAAAAACAGTCTTGACTGGGCTATGTGTGAGCTTCTTGCTTATGGGAGTCTTTTAACTGAAGGATATCCGGTGAGGCTGAGCGGGCAGGACAGCGTTAGGGGCACCTTCTCTCACAGGCATGCCTCCTATGTTGTAGAGGACTCCGATGAGAAATATTACCCTCTCAGCAACCTTTCGGAAGGACAAGCCATGTGCAGCATTTATAACTCACCCCTTTCCGAGCTAGGAGCTATGGGTTATGAATATGGCTACGCACTTGCATTTCCAAAGGGCTTGACAATCTGGGAAGCACAGTTCGGGGACTTTCACAACGTAGCCCAGGTGGTGGTTGACCAGTTTATAAGCTCGGCAGAGGAAAAATGGGGATTGATGAACGGACTTGTTCTCTTTCTGCCCCATGGATATGAGGGACAGGGTCCTGAGCATTCAAGCGGGCGTATTGAAAGGTTTCTCAAAATGTGTGCTTCATATAACATCTATGTTGTAAATCCCACAACACCGGCAAACTTCTTCCATCTTTTAAGGCGCCAGGTATTACAGCCCTTCAGGGTTCCCCTTGTGGTTTTTACACCCAAAAGCCTTCTGAGGCATCCCGGATGCAGGTCAGCTTACGAAGAGCTTGAGAAGGCCACGTTCAAAGAGGTAATAGACGACGAAACAGCCGAGCCGGAAAAAATATTACAGGTGATTTTCACCTCCGGAAGGCTCTATTACGACCTTTTAAAAAGAAAAGAGGAGCGGGATGCAGACAACACAGCAATAGTACGCCTTGAACAGCTTTACCCGTTACCGGGGGAGCAGTTGTCAAGGATTGTCAAGAAATACCCCAATGCTGAAAGGCATGTCTGGGCACAGGACGAACCCGAGAATATGGGGGCATGGGATTTTGTCAGCCGCAATTTCACGGATGTCAGTTTTTTGCCCATAACCAGACCGGCCAGCGCGGCACCTGCCGGGGGACTGGTGAAGCTGCATAAGGCAAGGCTTGAAAAAATACTTGACAAATCCTTCATGGAGTGTGACTGTGAAAAGTCAAGAAAATATTGCGGACTGGATTGCCAGAAATTCTCAATGAAATCAATGGTGAAGAACAAATAAAAAAATAAGTTTACCGGAAAAAGCACAATTATGATCGTTGAAATCAAAATCCCTGAAGTAGGCGAATCTGTTACCGAAGTGGAGCTGGCCGAATGGCTTGTAAATGACGGTGACTATGTAGAAAAAGACCAGGAAATTGCAGAAATTGAATCTGACAAGGCCCTCCTGAGTCTTATTGCCGAGGAAAGCGGAAAAATAAACATCATTATCGAAGAAGGCAGTAAAGTCAAACCCGGTGCAGTTGCCTGCAAAATAGATACATCTGCCAAGCCGGAACCCGCTTCCAGGGAAAAGGCTAAAGATAAGGGCAGCAAGCAGGAAAAAGAGAAGGAAAAGGATGAGAAAACGGCTCAGGAGACGGTAAAGGAAGAAAAACCTTCACCGGAGAAGGAGAATAAAGAAAAACCGGCAACTGAGAAGGAAAAGGATGAAAAACCTTCACCGGAGACGGAAAAAGAAGAAAAACCGGCAACAGAGAGCCCGGAAACAAAAGAAGCCGGTCAGGCTGATACATCAAAGGTAAAGGCAACCCCTCTTGCCCGCAGTATGATGAAGGAGAAAAACCTCTCGGTTAACGATATTATAAACGGACTGAGGAAAATTACAGGCGAAGATGTTGAGGCAGCGGCATCATCAGGTGCGGGGGGCGATATAACCTCCCCGGTATCCCGTGGCGAAGCTTCAAGGGAAGAAAGCAGCAGCAGGATGTCCACACTCAGAAGAAAGCTCAGCGAGCGGCTTGTAGCCGTTAAAAACGAGACAGCCATGCTCACCACATTCACCGAAGCGGATATGAGCAATGTAATGGAGATACGGAAGAAGTACCAGAAGAAATTCACAGATAAGCACGGGGTTAAGCTGGGTCTGATGTCATTTTTCGTAAAGGCAGCCGTGAAGGCCCTGGAACTTTATCCCCTTATAAATTCCCGGATAGAAGGAGAAAATATTGTAACCCCTGAGTACTGCGATATTGGGATTGCAGTGCAGACTGACAAAGGATTGATGGTGCCTGTAATAAGGAATGCCGAGACAATGGGAATGGCAGAGATAGAAAAGAATATCCTTGAGTTGGCCGAAAAGGCAAGGAAAAAAAGTATTACCCCCGACGAAATGGCCGGAGGCACTTTCACCATAACCAACGGCGGCATATTCGGATCGCTTCTTTCGACACCACTTATCAACCCCCCGCAGTCGGCCATTCTCGGTATGCACAAAATAGAAGAAAGGCCTGTCGCAGTGAATGCCAGGGTGGAAATAAGGCAGATGATGTACCTTGCCCTCTCGTATGACCACCGCACGGTAGACGGCAGGGATTCGGTAGGCTTCCTGGTCAAATTTAAGGAGATGATAGAAAATCCCGCTGCAATGCTGACCGGAGGCCATAATCCCGCAGAAATGCTGCTGGATATCTGAGTCTGGCCTTTTCCTGCAACACAGCCAAATATTAAGTAAGCCGGCTACCCGCTAATTAAGCCGGTTATCCGCTTGATACCTGGTAAATTCTAACAAAAAACTATACAACTGACCAGTTTTCAATTAACTCAAAAGGCTGTTTAATCGTATTACTGGCTTAAACTTCCGGGCAATGAATAATTTCCGTATATTTGTTATAGTCTGCCCGGCCAGGACGAAAGCTCCAATGAAGATCCGGCAGCGCACCTTTTCAAATATAGTTGCAATTAATCGTTCCCGGATTTAATAGAAATAATGAAGAGAATTGAAATTATTGATTCATTAAGGGGATTTACCCTGCTGCTTATTCTTCTGTACCATTCCTATTATAATTTCGGTGCCATTTATTCAGGTGAAAACACAACCCTGGCCTCTGTAAGCTTTGATCCAATTGTTACAGGTTTTATTTTTCATTTTGTTGCAGAAAGAGCTTTTGGAATTTTCTCCATTTTGTTTGGTTTAAGCTTTTATATTCAATTTAAGAGGGGCATTGAAAAAAACGAGAATTTCTCCGCTCTTTTTATCAGAAGGTTAATTGTACTTATAATAATTGGCTATATACACTCTCTTGCATACAGGGGAGATATCTTAACTAAATATGCTGTTTTAGGCTTTTTGCTATTACCCCTGAATAAATTGAACAACACATCCCTTGCAATTATTTCTTTTTTACTTCTTATTCAAATCCCTGACATATACAGAATTGTCCAGGCCTCCGGCGACCAGTCAGCTTACCTGACAAATGGTCATGAGTCAGCCTGGAGCCGGATAATATCCGTTTCAAGGGACGGAACATTGCCTGAAGTTCTGAAAACCAATATGTGGTTATCAAATAGGGAAGTGTGGATTGCCAATATATATAGCGGCAGGATTAATTTTATTTTGGGGTTTTTTATTGCCGGTTTAATTATGGGAAGGAAGCTGTTGTTTAAAAACCCTGAAATTAAACAATTGAATATAATAATAGCTTTAATTGCAGGTTCAATATTTTATATTGCACTTTGGTTTTTGAGGAGCAATTTATCGCCTGACCTGTTAGAGTCGACCTACAGCAATGAATTAACATACAATTTGCTTGACAAGTATATGAGCATTTGCATGATACTTGTTATACTGACTGCTTTTGTTCTTATTTACCGGCTTTCATTTTTTAAAAAAATTTTAAACCGGCTGATTCCTTATGGGAGAATGGGCCTTACTTCATATATCACGCAGGCATTCATCGGAGTGCCATTGTTTTATGGATTCGGACTGGCCCTGCATAACATTTCGACACCCCTTTTTAGCATGCTTATCGGCACGGCAATATTCTCACTTCAAATAGTGTTTTCAAATTATTGGTTCAAGCACCACCTGTATGGTCCTGCCGAATGGTTCTGGAGGTATTTAACCAATTATAATCTGAAAAAATCCAAAAGCAGGGCCTAGCCGGTTTGCTTCCACTTTGCGGCATAATGTGAATACCCCGGGCAAAACCTGGTTGTTTTTGCCCGGGGTGAATTCACGTTTTGATTAACCCATACCGGGCTGATTTTGTCAAAAGTCACTCCCTGGCGGCTTGCCGGAGAATGTTGTCAATAAGGTGATTAACCCGAAGCGGGATGATCTTGTCAAAAGGGTGAAAAGGTGTTAATCGATTATCTCAAAATACTTGAATACCGGATAAACGATACTCCTTTGGTTTACACCGAGAGATTCCAGGTAATCGTCCAGCAGGTTCCAGCCTGCGAAACCGTCGCCCACCTCGGGCTCCAGGGCGTAAAATGCAACGTTTGCCAAAGGCTGCGCCATGTCAAGCTTATATGTGCCCGCGGGGATCTTTTTTTCGGGGACCTGCGTGAAGCTGCCGTCCAGCACCGTCATATTATACCCCCGGATACGTTCGTGGGTGTGGCTGCTGATCACAAATTCCTCTCCTCTTGCCTTGACCGGCTCTTCAAGTGTGGTTACCTCCAGACCGAGTATCTCAAGCTTTTCTGCAATAAAATCAAGGTCTTCAGGAATGAAGTACCCCCTTGGGACCGCCGCCTTTTTGGTACCCACCGGTTTTGTCACAAGGTCAATATTTTCAATAACCTCCGGCTCGCCTATCATGTCAGGGTTGACCTTTCGTACGCTCGTGCCCGGAACATCTTCATACTCAATTTCCCTGTATCCCAAAACATCTGTTTTACCTTCGGAAACATATTCGCCTTCCACGTAGTTCATAAGGTTGCCTGTTCCGGCTTCCTCCAAAATGGTGTTAACAACTTCCTCGTCTGCCCCCCTGCAAACCTCAAGCATTTCCTGCCCGTTCTCATGTGCGAACTTCAAGACTTCATACGCGCACACATACTGTGAGTATATCTGCTTTTCGTAGGATACATACCAGATCGTTTCAACCAGGATGGCCATACGGTTCCGCAACCCATAACCGCTTACCATGAATTTCCCTTCCGTCGTCCATGCACCCCGCTCGTGGGTAAATGCTTGAGGGGGCCATTCATCATCCTCGCGTTCAAATCCTGCATGAAAGAATATCTCAATTTGGCCGTTTTCCCTTGCCCCTTCAGTTATAGCCGGGAATATTTCATAAGTCACATAGTCTCTCGGACCGGCATGAGCTGCAGGAACGTTTGAGCCGGCATAAGCAATGGGGTAGGCATGGGTGAGGCGTCCCATACGGTGGGTGTCATAAATGAGCACCGGATCCCATGTGTTGAAAACTCTCCTGTAGGCCCCTTTCATACTTGTAGTTTCAAGCTTTATTGCATCCCTGTTAACATCGTACCCCCTCGCATCCTGTCTTGTGCCGCTCAGCTTGGGCAATCCCCTTGTCACGCTTCTGGTCTCGTTACCGTCGACATTGAAGTTTGGGGTGACCATTATTATAAGGTTGTCCAGAAGATAGTTCTTGTTACCGAACAGAATGTCTCGTATCAGGATCAGCAAAGCTTCCTTGCCTTCACTTTCACCGGGATGGATACCGCCTTTAAGGTAGATCACCGGTTTGCCGGACTCTTTTGCCTCTTCAGCGCTGGAGACCCTTGGATTTGACATCACGAGAACCGGACAGGTGCGCCCCCTGTCGCTTATGTACATGTTAAAAACATGAACATATTCGCTGTTCCATTTCAGCATTGCAAAGTAATCAAGTATATCCTGATTGGTAGAAGTGTGGGTGAAATCCGATTTCTCACTGGCTGTGAGAAACTTCTCGGGCCATTCACCGTTCCACCCTTCAGGAACTTCATGCCCCCAGAGAATATCTTCCTGTGCGCTTGATAAAACCGGCAACAGGGTAAATAATAAAATGAACTGGATAAATTTTAAAAAACTCATAATTGATAAGTATTAAAGTGATTTTGAAAAATTGCCCTGAATTATTTGTGGGTTAAATACCCTATTTGTGGGGAGTTTACTGTTTCTTCAATATGAAATATCCGCTTATATTATCTATTCTGCATTCATCTTCCGTGAACCTGATAATCTGATTGCCATCCCTCCATGTGTTATTGCCGGTGTAAGTTCTTAAAGTATCGGCAGTATCTTGTCTTACGGTCGATATGGCAATACCGTCGGTCAGGGGTGATACTTCTATGGAGAGGATACGCCCCCTTGCCTGGCCGGTATATCTTCCTCTCAGGGATTCAAGGTCAGTATCAATTTCAGATGTTTCGTGCTCCTTTCTATCCAGTAATTTCCATGTAAGCTCTTCGGCGAAACGGGATGCCCCCATTGGCCCGCTGGTGTTCACCAGGCAAATGATATATAAATCTTCCCCTGGATAGTATCTTGTATCAGACAAAAACCCGTTTATCCCGCCCCCGTGTCCAATAAGCCTGTTACCGTAATTTGAATAGTTGGTCAGACCCATTGCATATCTCAGCCGGGAGCCGTCTTTTAACTCACCGGGCAAAGTCATTAATTCATAGTAAGGATCATCGAATAAATCACCTTCATGCAATGCCTTCATCCATATCAGCAGGTCCCGTGCAGTACTGCCCAGCGAACCTGCCGCATATGGCCAGGTGTGGTCCATGTAGCCCCTTTGCTGAAGCCTTCCCCCACTATAGGCATAACCGTAAGCTTTATTGGGTATTACCTCTGAGTTTGAGCTGTAATAGGTGTTATTCATCCCAAGTGGCTCGAAAAATTGCTCTTTGAGGTAATCTTCGTAACTCATTCCTGCAACCTCCTCGATGATGAGTCCCAGGAGAAAATACCCTGAATTATTATAAATCATAGCCTCCCCTGGCTCAAATAGAAAATCCTTTTGCTCCACCAGCCGCACCAGCGAATCTCTCTCGTACCTTTGCAGGGACAGCTCCCGGAACTCAGGGAATTCCGTATAACTGGCAATGCCGGAAGTATGATTCAAAAGATTGTTGATGGTTATGGTCCTGCCACCTGTGTCAAAATCAAGATACCTTGTAAAGTCATCCTCAAGTGAAAGCTTGCCCGCTTCCTTAAGCTTCAGGATAGCTGCAGAGGTGAACTGTTTGGTTACAGACCCGATCTCAAAAGAGGCGTTGCGGGGCATCGGGACAGACAACTCAAGGCTGGCAAACCCGTATGACTTGTCCACCAGCATCTCGCCGTCTTTATAGACGATAACTGAAGCACCTGCTATAAAAGAACTATCAACACCGGTTTGAAACAATGAGTCGGCAAATGTAACCAGTCCGGCAGCCGGGCTTTTTTCCTCAACCGAGCAACCGCATATCAAAATCCCGGTGGCGATAAGTATTGAATAAAAATTTTTCATAAAATGTGATGTTTCTGATTAAAAACAGATTTTGGTTTATTATAATTTCTGATCTTAAAATAGTTTGAAGTTTTCAGGTGGTAAAAGAATAACAAAGGCCGGCATTGGCATTACGGTCAAATATTTAAAATAATACAGTTTGACATAACTACTCTTTTCTGCCGCAGAACAAGATATGAAAATTTTTTAATCCCGGTATTACCAAAAAATATTAAATTTAACCGGGTACTTAAAAAAGTTGACTATTATATACCTTTGCCAGGTCTTTATCCAATCCGAAAATTATAGAAAAGATGAGTGAGCCTGTTCTGTATTATTCAACAAACCTGAAGACGGAGAAACAAAACTTTCGTGATGCATTGCTTACCGGTCAGGCACCCGACAGAGGCTTGTTCATGCCTTGCAGTATACCGCTAATAAGCAGGGAAGAACTTCGGGAGATGTCAAAAATGCAATACTATGAAATTGCCCATATTGTGGGACAAAAATTCCTCTCTGACCAGATCCCCTCCTTTGAGCTTCTTAATATAGTGCAGGACGCCTATAATTTCCCCGTGCCGGTTGAGAGGGTATACAACCGGAATTATGTTATGCGTCTCGATCAGGGTCCGACAGCATCATTTAAAGACTTTGCCGCCCGCATGATGGGACGCCTGATGCAGTATTTTCTCTCGCTTGAAAGCAGGGAGCTGCTTATTCTTACCGCAACTTCAGGTGATACAGGAAGCGCAATTGCAAATGCGTTTTACGGGCTCGACAACATAAAGGTAGCCATACTCTATCCAAAGGAGGAGGTAACGGAAAGGCAGCGCAAGCAGATGACCACTCTGGATAAAAATATCCGTGTTATTTCAGTTAACGGTAAGTTTGACGATTGCCAGGCTATGGTAAAAAAGGCCTTTGCAGATGAAGACCTTTCCCGTCTGCCAATGTCTTCAGCCAATTCCATTAATATTGGAAGGCTTATACCCCAATCGGTCTACTATATTTATGCTTATGCAAAACTGGCAGATACGAACAGTGATGAGAGGATAGCTTTTTCTGTGCCCTCGGGTAATTTTGGTGATCTGATGGGAGGGTTGATAGCAAAAAATATGGGAGTTCCCGTAAGAAAGTTTGTTGTTGCCACCAATGAAAATGACGAAGTGCCCGTATACTGGCAGACCGGTCAATACAGAACCATTGTCCCGTCGAGGAACTGCATATCCAGCGCAATGAACGTGGGTCATCCCAGTAATATGGCAAGGGTTGTGGCAATGTATGGTGGCATAATGGATGAAAAGGGAGTCATTCACAAGGAACCGGATCTGGAGAGAATGAGGCGGGATATGTATGCAGTAAGTGTAAATGATGAAGAAACCAGGCAGACTATTAAAGAAGCATGGAAGTCCTGTAAATTGATGCTTGAGCCTCACGGGGCAGTCGCCTGGAGAGGGCTTCACAAAAATTTTGATTTACACCGCGAAGACGCCAGTCCCCTCCAGCTCAATGTTTGTCTGGAGACCGCACATCCGGCAAAATTCCCCGGGGAAATAAAAGAAATTCTGGGTATTGACCCTGAGCTGCCTGAAAGCATGCAGGATTTGGACAGGAGGGAGGAGACCTTTTATTCAATTAACAACGATTACAGTGAATTTAAACAATATTTATCAGAGAATTATTAAACAAAATTAAACAGTATGCATGTTGTATGTTCCGATCTGGAAGGAGTATGGGTGCCCGAAGTATGGATCAATGTAGCAGAAAAAACCGGGATTGATAAGCTTAAGTATACTACCCGTGATATTAAGGACTATGATGAGTTAATGCAGTACAGGTTAAATATCCTGAGTGAAAACAACCTGAAAATCAATGACATCCAGAGGGTTATTTCTTCTATTGAGCCCTATGACGGGGCATTGGAGATGATCAGGTGGTTAAAAAAAGTTGCACGTCTTATCGTGGTCTCCGATACCTTTGTTGAATTTGCAGACCCGCTGATGGAAAAGCTTGAAAGGCCAACCCTTTTCTGTCACAACCTTAATATAGACAATGAGGGTAATATCCGCGGTTATCAGCTGCGGCAAAAGGATCCCAAAAGAATGGTTGTAAAAGCCCTCAAAAGCATCAATTATAAAGTTATCGCCTTTGGTGATTCGTTCAATGATGTGTCTATGCTTGAAGAAGCTGACAAGCCAATCTTGTTTAGTCCGCCTCAGAATGTTATAGACGATTATCCACAGTTTCCGGTAGTACATGAATACAACGAATTAAAAGAACTTTTGACCGATATGATGAATCACTCAGATTAGCCGGGCATAGCTGCTGATATGATGTGCCACTCAGGTTAGCCCGGCATAATTGCTGATATGATGAACTACTCAGGCTAACCGTGCATAATTGTTTATTTCAAAAATTTGTTTATTTTTGCACCCGGTTTAAGGAACATGATCTCTTTTGTCCCGCCGGTTTTTGGAATAATTCATTTTTCTGATCATCGAATCCCGCCTTTAAAAATTATTTTAACAAAACAGGGCAATGTGATTATGCGGGGGCTGGGTTCATATGATCCCTTAAACGATTAATATTTAACCGGTTAACCTGTTATCGCCTTAGAAGCAAGATAAGGGAAGGCCTCAAAAAATTTGATTATGTTATTTACGGAAATGGGGCTTTCTCCTGCGATACTCAGGGGTATTGAAGCCCTTAAATTTGAAGAACCCACCCCGATACAGGAAAAGGTAATACCGGTATTAAAGCACAAAAGTTGTGATATTATAGGCGTTGCACAGACCGGAACCGGGAAAACCGCAGCTTTCGGGCTTCCTGCAATTGAAGCGATAAATACCGGCGTGCTTCATCCCCAACTTCTTATCTTAAGTCCTACAAGGGAGCTTTGCATGCAAATTGCAGCTGACCTGGAAAAATACGGGCGATATGTAAGCGGGCTCAAAATCGCTACCGTCTATGGCGGGGCATCCATAGAAAATCAGATAAAGTTATTGAAACAGGGGGTACATGTTGTTGTTGCAACTCCAGGGCGAATACACGATGTTATACGGCGCGGGCGCATAAACCTTTCAGGCATTACCACACTTGTCCTTGATGAAGCTGATGAAATGCTTAAAATGGGATTTCGTGAAGATCTCGATGCAATTCTGTCCCGCACCCCTGAAAAGAAAAAAACTATGCTTTTCTCTGCAACAATGCCTCCGTCTGTTGCCGCAATTGCAGGCAGCTATATGCGTGACCCTGTAGAGATAACCGCCGGGAAAAAAAATGAAAGTACCCAAAATGTTTCCCATGTTTACCACATGGTTCATGCAAGAGACCGGTACAATACACTTAAGCGGGTGGCTGATTACTATCCTGAAATATACGGGATCGTTTTTTGCCGTACCAGGCAGGAAACAAAGGATGTGGCTGCAAGGCTCATGCATGATGGCTACAATGCAGAAGCTCTTCACGGTGACCTCTCCCAGTCGCAGCGCGATCATGTAATGGAAAAGTTCAGGAGCGGCAATATCAGTTTATTGGTAGCAACAGATGTGGCTGCAAGGGGGATTGATGTGAACAGTCTTACCCATGTGATAAACTACAATCTGCCCGACGATATTGAAGCTTACACCCACAGGTCAGGCCGCACCGGTCGCGCGGGGAAAAAAGGGATTTCGGTGTCAATAATCAACCTTAAAGAGCAGGGGAAAATTGCTCAGATAGAAAAATTTATCCGGAAAAAGTTTGAATACCGTCGTGTACCCGGCGGTTCAGATATTTGTGAGCGCCAGTTTTTCAGTATGTTAGAGCGCATGCGGAATTCTGATGTTGACAACAAACAGATAAACCCTTATATGGACAAAGTATGCTCCATGCTTGAAGACATGCCAAAGGAAGAGATTGTAAAGCGTTTTGTATCGCTTGAGTTCAACAGGTTTTTGGAATACTACAAAGAGGCACCCGACCTGAATGCAGACCGGAAAGAGAGACGAAAAAGCACCTCTTCCTCCCAGGCACAAAAATCTAAAAACGGGAGTGAAATGGCCAGGGTTCTTTTGAATGTAGGGAAAGGCAAGAAGGTTACAAACAGGGATGTTATAGACCTTATTGTAAGAGCTCCCGGTGCCAGGAATGCGGAGATAGGCAAGATAGAGATCTACAGGCGTGCCTCTTCAGTTGAGGTTGAGGCCAGGATCGTGAAAAATGTGATAAGAGAATTAAACCGCACCATTTATAAAGGCATTCGTATTGAGGCGGAAGAAAACTACGAATTCAGCGGCAATGATTACCGTGATCGCCACAAAGGTCCGCGCGGGATAAAAAGGAAAGTATCATAGAACTTTTAAGACAACTTAATATTTATTAAATTTAAAAGTTGATTTTTTAATCAATCCAAAGTCTAAAATCTTAAAAAGTTGCTCTTTATGAATGTAATGATAGTAGGTTCGGGCGGGAGAGAACATACATTGGGATGGAAAATTGCTCAAAGCCCGCATTTGACTAACCTTTATTTTGCTCCCGGTAACGGAGGAACCTGGGAGGCGGGTGAGAACATCAATGTGAAAGGGACCGATTTTGCCGGTCTCAGGGAGATCGTCCTTGATAAAAAGATAGATATGGTGGTAGTGGGCCCTGAAGAACCCTTAGTAATGGGAATTGATGATTATTTCTGGGAAGACCCTGATCTCAGCCATGTGGCTGTTATCGGACCCGGAAGGGAAGGTGCCCGGCTTGAAGGAAGTAAAGAATATGCCAATCGTTTTATGGAAAAATATAAGATCCCCACTGCCGGATACAAAAGTTTTTCTGAGGGCCAGTACGATGAGGCCCTGGATTATATTGCCGGAATGCAGCCCCCTTATGTGATCAAAGCGGATGGCCTGGCTGCTGGTAAAGGAGTGGTAATCTGCAATAATATGGGTGAAGCCAAAGAAACACTACAGAATTTTTTTGGCGGAATATTTGGAGAAGCCGGAAAAAAAGTTGTAGTAGAGGAATATCTGGACGGCAGGGAGTTGTCGGCTTTTGTTCTTACCGATGGAGAAAACTATAAGATGTTTCCACTTGCGAGAGATTACAAAAAAGCAGGAGAAAATGATACCGGGCCGAATACGGGGGGTATAGGATGCCTCTCACCCGTTCCCTATGCAGACGAATCCTTTACCATGGAAATTGAAGAGCAGATAATCCGGCCTACCCTTGCTGGTTTGAAAAAAGAAGGTGTACCTTTTAAAGGCTTTCTTTATTTTGGACTTATGAAAGTTGGGAACAAACCTTATATACTGGAATACAACGTCCGCATGGGAGATCCGGAAGCACAGGTGGTAATCCCTCGTATGAACAGCGACCTGCTGGAGGGTTTTGTCGCTTTGAGCGAAAACAGGCTGCATGAGTACAAACTGGAAATAGATGATACGTCAGTGGCTGCAGCCGTGATCCTTGCCTCTAAAGGATATCCGGGTGATTATGAGAAGGGCAAAGAGATATCAATATCGGTACCCCTGGAGGATATTGTCTTGTTTCATGCAGGCACTGCTTACGAGAACGGTCGTCTTGTTACTTCAGGGGGAAGGGTTATGGCTGTGACATCAACGGCTAAGACCTACAAGCAAGCGCTGGCTTCTATTTATGATCAAATTCACAAGGTTGATTTTGACGGTAAATATTTCCGCAGCGACATAGGCTATGATATATGATAGTTTAAAAGTTCTCTCGGGTACTACTTTTTCAGACCTATCCGGAAGTATTCCTTTACCGCTCCATTAAGTCATCTGCATTATCATAACAAGACCATAATGCAGATGCCTTATTAAATCCTTTTTACCGGAGATATTTGATTTAGTTGCCTTAATCACAAAGTCCTTTGCCTGGAGGATTAAATCAATTTTGCCCAACCATCCGTCTAAGTAAGGGTATTTGGCTTGTGCCGCCATTTGTATTTATGTCTTTAACAAATTTTATGACGTAAAATTTAGTCATAAAAAAAATATGACGTATTTTTACGTCGTTAAGATGCTAAAATTATTATTACTATGATTTTATCAAAAAAAGAGCGCTCTTTTGAAAAAGAGCTTATAACCAGCGCCTGTTTATTTAAAGCGTTAGCTCATCCTGCCAGGCTTGCAATTTTAAAATACCTGGCGGAAATGAAAACCTGCATGACAGGCAATATTGCCGAAGAAATGCCGCTCAGCAGAACAACCGTTAATCAGCATTTGAAAGAACTCAAAAAGGTAGGACTGATTAAAGGTACGGTTGAAGGGGTGAAGACAAATTATTGTATTAATCCGGATAATGTGGAGTGGCTTAAGAAAACTTTGCAATCTTTTATTGAAAAGATTGAACCAAATGACAGCAAGGATATAAATTGTTAAAAACTTGATAGTAATGCAAAAACACGAACATAAACTTGGCACTTTTGAAAGGTATCTTACTTTATGGGTAGCAATTTGTATTGGGCTGGGATTAATTTTAGGGGAAACATTTCCGCAGATCACAGAATTTTTTGAAGCCTTCGAAATAATGGGCTATCCCGTTATTGTCGCCATAGCTTTATTTTTGATGATTTATCCCATCATGGTCCAGACTGATTTTGGTAAGATAATCAGAGCCGGCAAAACGGTTAAACCCTTGACTACCACCCTGATTCTGAACTGGGCGATAAAGCCTTTTACAATGGCTTTCCTCGCCTGGCTTTTTTTCAGGATCATTTTTATCGATATTGTTGGCTATGACCTGGGTAGTGAACTAATGGCCGGAATGATTCTTTTGGGAATAGCACCCTGTACCGCCATGGTTTTGGTATGGGGCTATCTGTCCCGGTCCAACATGGGCCACGTAGTGGTAATGGTGGCGATTAACTCGTTGACTATGGTTGTGCTTTACGGTCCGTTAGCGGTATTGCTATTACCCATAGCCGACGTTCCCGTCCCAATAGCCAGGGTAGCTTTTGGAGTATTGGCTTATGTAGGGTTACCACTGGCAGCAGGTTATTATACCAGGAAAATATACCTGGAAAAGAAAGGTGAAAAAGCCTTTGAAAAACTAACCGGGAAGTTACACTACGTATCTCCTGCTGCTTTGTTATTTACCATTGTAGCTATCGTCAGTCCGCAGTCAGGAATTGTTCTGGCCAACCCTTTGCTGGTTCTTCTGGTCTTAATCCCGTTGATTATACAAATTTTTGCCATTTTCGGGATTGGTTATTTTGTTTCCAGTAAAATTGGCCTTAGCTACGAAGATGCCGCACCAACCTCCCAGATAGCCGCCAGCAATCATTTTGAAGTGGCTATTGCAATGGCGATAACCCTGTTTGGCATTGATTCCGGAGCAACTCTGGCTGCAGTTACAGGTATGCTGATCGAGGTTCCGGTTATGTTAATGATAGTCCAGATTTGCTTAAGAACTCAGCACTGGTTTGTCAGGAAAAAATGAAGTTTCAATAAATGCGTTTAAGAAACTATTTTTTACGCATTCTTTGGGATACCGGTATAATTTTTTAAACAGGCCTTAGCCAAAAGTAAGCGCTTGACTATTTTAATTTAGGTAAAGTTTTTAATATTAAATCAAGAACATTGTGTACATTTTGATTGAATATTTTCAGGATCTCCTGCCATGAGACCGACTCCTCGTCAGTTTTCCAGCAATCATAATCGGTACTCATGGCTATTGTTCCGTAGGGGATTTCCAGTTCGTTTGCCAGTATGGCTTCCGGGGCTATAGTCATGTTTATCACATCCGCTCCCCATGCTTTAAACATCCGGGATTCCGCTCTGGTGGAAAACCTCGGGCCTTCTATGGTGACAACCGTTCCTTGTTGATGAAATTTTACCCCAAGCTCTTTTGCAGACTCAATAAGTTTATCACGAATAAAACCCGAGAATGGGTCGGCCATTGCTGTATGCTTCAGGTCACCCGGCGGGAAGCTCTCAAAAAAACTAATCTTGCGCAATCTGGTAAAATCAATAAATTGATCCAGAATTATCAGGTCACCACGTTCAATATCTTCCCTTAAGCTTCCGCAAGCCGTTGTTGAGATAATGTAATCGCATTTCATTTGTTTCAGTGCATATATGTTTGCACGATTATTGACTTGGGTGGGGGGTATTGTATGTTTTTTCCCGTGCCGTGATAAAATTACCACATCTGTATCATCAATTTTGCCGGTAGTTAATGCTGAACTCGGCTCACCGTAAGGTGTTTCGACCTCTGTTTTTTCCGGGCTTTTAAGTATAGCCGGATCCTCTAATCCTGAACCTCCTATAATACCTATTTTTGCCATATTACTTAATTTTGGGTTCGTGATTTTTTGTCTGCCAAAAACTTATGGATTCTATTAGAAAATCAACATTATGCTCAAAGATATTCATTTTTTATAATTCCCCGCTTCCTCAGGATGTTCAAATCAATTATCATTATATTTGCTTTTCGTTGCCGGAAAATACATACCTAACGATCCGGCGGCCCCTGTATGTTAATCATATATTCTCACTAATGGAAACAAAAGAGTCAAAGAATATAAAACAACCAAAAAACAACATTTTAATATTTATCCCGGTTTACAATGAAGCTGAATATGTTGAGGAGATACTTGAAGAAGTTCGCAACTCGGCCCCGAACATTGATATTCTAGTAATAGATGACGGATCAACAGATAATACACCTCAAATACTGGAAAAAGAAACCGGTTTGCACTATTTGAGGCATTCAGAAAATGAAGGATATGGTAAAACGCTTATTGATGGTTTTGAATTCGCAATTGCCCGCAACTATCAATATATTATCACTATGGATTGCGACAAACAACATCAGCCCGATGAAATCATTAAATTCACAGAAGCTGTTAAAGATGAAGACTGGGATATTGTTTCCGGAAGCCGGTATTTGGAAGTTAGCAATGAAAAATCATGTAAAGTACCGGAAGACCGGAAAAAAATAAATAACAGGATAACGGGATATATCAACAGCCTTACCGGGTATAACCTTACCGATTCTTTTTGCGGTTTTAAGCTATACAAAGTAACCTCATTAAAAAAATTAAAATTAACAGAGCACGGATACGGAATGCCACTGGAGTTATGGATTCAGGCATGGAGGCACAATTTTAAGATAAAGGAAGTCCCTGTAGCTTTGATATACCTTGACAGGGACAGAGATCAAACATCTTCGTACCGAAAAGTGTTTAGAAGATACAGGTATTATTTAAATATTATCAATAAAGCAATCAAAGATCATGAAAATACTGGTACTGGCCGCACACCCCGATGATGCAGAAATAACTGTCGGTGGAACTATGCTCACCCATTCGCTAAAAGGAGATGAAGTGTACTTATTGAATTTTACCAACGGTGAGCCTACCCCCAATGGAACAGTTGAAACACGTTTAAAAGAAGCCGGCAAAGCTGACAAGATCCTTAAAATAAAAAGGCGGGTTATCATGGATCTTCCCAATCGATATTTAGAAGACAATAGAGAAAACAGGGAAAAGGTGGCTGAACACATCAGGGAAATAAAACCCGATATTATGCTTGTCCAAACTCCTCTTGACCAGCATCCTGACCATATTGCCGCCTCAAAGCTGGGAACTGCGGCACGCTTTTATGCCAAATTAACAAAAACAGAAATAAAAGGAGAACCGTTTTATCCATCTAAAATTTTATATTACTATGCCTCCCACTTTAAAATTATCCCGTCTCCTTCATTTGTTTTACCCGTTTCAGAAGAAGTATTCCAGGAGAAAGTAAAAGCCGTGGAATGCTATGAATCCCAGTTTAAGCATAAAAACAGGAACATTCCTGAACACCTGAAATTAATGGGAAAACAATATGGTACAAAAATCTCCAGTCCCTACGGCGAACCGTTTTATACACCGGAAGTGCTGGGAATCAAAGATCTGAACAGCATAATTATAGAATAAACCGCATTGAGCCGTCAACAGAAATACAAATGGATATTAACTCAATTATACAACACAACAAAACATTAAAACACACAATTTTTGAAAACAATAAAGAATTAAGTAACATAAAAAACTTGTTTTGGGATGAGTTAAATATTTCGAATTACAATACTAATAATACAATAATTGCCGCAGGTCATCAGCCAGTTTTTTATTATCCCGGCATTCTTTCAAAAAACTATTATGCCGGGAAAATGGCTGCAGAAACCGGCGGCATAGCTCTAAACTTTGTGGTAGATTCTGATACCGGCTTGATAGAGACTCCTGTACCCTGCAAAAATATATATGGGTTATGCAAGAAGCGTGTTTCAGTTAAAACTGATAAAAATTCCGTTTTTGCCCAATTTCAGCCATCCCGTGAAGATATTGAGGACTTTTTTGAAAAAACAAAAAACCACCTCAATACCCTGGATGATGACTTTCAGGAAATACGGGATGCTTTTCATCAATATAAAAAACAATTTTTTCAGAAATTTGAGGAAATAAATCACTTTGTCGACACAATAAGCTCATTAAGAGCTCAATTTGAATCCGCTTCAGGGGCAAACCTCCATGACCTGAAGATTTCAGATATTGCGAAAACAAAAGCTTATAACCTTTTCATTTACTACATAATCAAAAACATTGAAACATTCCGGCTTCATTATAATAAAGCAATTAATCAAAACAAAAGAAATGAATATCAGCCTGTAAAAGAAACAGGCAAAACGGATGGTTTGTATGAGCTGCCGTTTTGGCTTATAAAAGATAAAACCAGGCACCCTGTTTTCGGTTGTTGTACTGAAGAGGGGATCCTCCATTTTTTATCTCCCGGGATAAATTACGAGACAAAGGTCTCAGCCTCCGGCGTGAGGGCGGAACAAATTGCCGAAAAAATAAGCAACTCGTTTACTTTATATCCCAAGGCCACCATTTTAACATTCATTATCCGTCTGTTTTTCTGCGACATGTTTATCCATGGCACTGGAGGGGCAGAATATGAAAAGGTGAACAACGACTTTATACAATCTTTTTTTGCTTTGCCGTCTAAATTACGATTCCAGTCTGCAACAGGAAATATTTACCTGCCTTTGGAAAAGAAAATGCCCAACCCCGGTAATCTTCAAAAAGACTATAGCATATACCGGAAATGGCTAAGAAAATATAAGCAAAAACCGGAAGATTTGTTGCCTCCCAAGCTTGCAGAGAAATATAAAGAGGAAAAGAAACACATAGGCAGTCAAATGAAAGAAACACCTCCGGGAAAACGAAAAGAGCTGAATGACCAAATAGTGCGCTTAAATGAAAAAATGAGGGAACATCTTACAAAAGAATACCAAAAAACTACGGAAGCCCTCAACAACATCAACAGGATCTTAAAAAATAAAGATGTTTATTTGGAGCGGTGTTATCCCTATTTTATATATCCAAAAGGTTATTTGACCGCGGAAAAGCTGGAAGAGAACCTGCAAATCAAGGATTATTAAAAAAGATTATCACAATATCAGAACCTGTACAGGTACAAAGCATAAATTTTCAGTTCGATGATTTGAGGGGGGGGGCTGAAACACTCGACTGAAAAATCCAATCTTCAAATATGCTTTATCCCTCGCATCTCGTATATATTAGTGTGTACAGCATGAGCAGGCACATACTTGCAATTGCCTATGAATATATTTTGAAAACATAGATTATTCTGATAGAATCTATTAAGCAAATGTAAAATTTACTGGAGAGTGAAAGTCATTGTTTAGTAGATGGTAGGTCCACAGAGTAAGGTAAAAACTCTTACCCAGAGAGTTTTAAAATCAGCTAAGGATTGCTTCCACTGTAAATCAAGGAATTATTTTTAGTCAGATCAAAAAAAACATAAAAATTTTGATTCATTTTATTTTTTTTCTTAACTTAAATATAGAAACGTAAACATCTAAAATATTAACTTAAAAAAAATATGTTTGTTTTAACCTGTATTTATTGTGTGTAATTATTAACTTAAAACATTTTAAAATGAAAAACTGGGTTAAAATACTTAGCTATCCTGTAATAAAGCTTTTAAAGGGCTTTATTGTGCTTTTTGCAGTTAAATTATTTTTTTTGACTGGCATTACTGTTTTTAATTCGTGTCAGAAAGAACATGAATTCTTAGATAACACTAAACAAGAAGAAGCATTACATAGATATGAAAATTTTGTAGTCAAGTCTGCATTAAATATTCAAGAATTTGTAGAAAACAGTAATCATAAAACTGTTGTAGAAAAGGAAAGAGGTGCAGAAGATATTTTAATACCTTTAACAGACGAAACAAAAAAAATGCTTCTGGCTTTTGGAATAAATAATTCAGATCTTTCCGAAGAATTTGATGATTTAAATGATCCAAGAATAATAACTGTAGGGCTTGCTATTTTAGCTGGCAATCATTCCGATAATTATGCTCAAAATTTGAATTTTGATCTTTTTTATTCAACAATTTATGCTAATGAATATTGGGATTGTGCTGTTAGAGCTCTTGGGATTTCAGGAGCAGGACTTGCAGCTTTAGCAAAGGGTCAATTGACAAAAGAAGCAATAAAAATGGCTGTAAGAGTTGCGGCTCGAAGTGTCGGAGGGTATATTGCAGCTGCATTTATTGTGGCAGATTTTACAAGTTGTATGGGATGGTGGTAAATATTTTGTTTAATTCAAATTTTCCGGATATGATTTATGAGTCAGTTCTTTACCATTCAGTAGTAATTCTGTTTTATATTTTTGTTATATCAATGCTTCTTTATAAGTCCAAAAAGGATTTATTTAAAAGAGGCCGGTTTTGGCTTACATTACTGGCAGTTGCTTTTCTTTTATTTATGATTTTCGACAGGGTTGTCTTAATTACGAGCCTTTAAAAAAAGCACACAATACAGGTTTTAACAAAGACAGTCCCGGGATACAGGTTTTCCCGGGGCTGTTTCCTGAATGGATTTTGGAAACTCGAGAAGTTATAGTATGTGAATTAAGTTTATCTCTTTTGGCTGAATGAGCTCTCATGTTGGCCATTGATTCAGTTTGTTAATACTTCGCATGGATGTATTGATGTGAAATTGTTGTACCTTTGCGAAGATTTTTGACGATACTCGTTAATGATAATCAATGTTTTATAGTTGGTTTTTAAAATGTAAAGTATTATGAACAGAATTATTTCACTTCTATTAATTTTTTCATTGCTCTTATTTTCATCCTGTAAAAACGGAGTTAAAGATAATGAAAATAAATCCCCTGAAAATATGGACTCAAAAGTTGCATTAGTGATATTGGGTACGATTCAGGACGGGGGTTCTCCCCATATTGCATGCGACGAAGATTGTTGCGCTGATCTTTTTGAAAATCCCGACAAAAACAGAAGAGTAGCTTCCGTTGGAGTTGTTGATTTTGAAAACAACAAAAAGTATCTCTTTGATGCCACGCCTGACATGACAGAGCAGATGAAAATGTTGAAAAACTTTGCCGACCCTGCTTCTTCAGAAACTCCCGACGGTATTTTCCTGACCCATGCACATATCGGACATTACACAGGTCTGATGTATCTTGGAAAAGAGGCCATGAGCTCAGACAATGTACCTGTATATGCCATGCCCTTAATGAAAAAGTTTCTGGAAAACAACGGGCCATGGGATATGCTTGTTGAAAATGAAAATATCAAAATAACAGAGCTGCACAATGAGAGGGGAGTCAAACTTACTGAAAATATTGAAGTTATCCCGTTTTATGTGCCGCATCGCGACGAGTATTCGGAAACCGTGGGATACAAAATATCCGGGCCGGATAAAAAGGTGCTTTTTATCCCCGATATAGATAAATGGGATAAGTGGGATAAAGACATCAAAGAAGAGATAGGGAAGGTGGATTATGCAATAGTGGACGGTACATTTTATTCCGGGGAAGAGCTTGATACAAGGGATATATCAGAAATACCCCATCCCTTTATAATAGAAAGTATGGAAAAATTTGAAGAACTGCCGCAAAATGAAAGAGAAAAAGTGATGTTTATCCATTTCAATCATACAAACCCGGTTATCAATCGTGATAGCCCGGAAGCTAAAGAAGTAATGAAACAAGGTTTCAGACTGGCGGAAATCAATGATGTTTTGGAGCTTTAGAATAAAAGCGGGTATTCCGGTACAAATTTTACACCTATTCCGGCAAAAAGATGATATCCGATTCCGGTGAATATTCCGGAACAAAACTTACACCTGATCCCGAAACAATGTTTGCATCCCTTTTTTGGGGCATAGTAATCACTGTCCGTTTTCAGCAAGAAGTAGTGTCCGCTTTAAGCAGGAATCACTGTCCGTTTTCAGCAAGAATTAGTGTCCGCTTTAAGCAGGAATTACTGTCCCGATCCCTCAGTAATCATTGTCCGTTTTGGTCAGGAATATGCACAAATGTTGCAAGTTTATGTTCCCGGTTATTCAGAAAAAATCTTTGAATTTATACAGAAGTAAAACTGGATTTTGATTTTCCCAGTCCCAGTCATTTTCAGATAACAAACTTCTGACATCATTATCCAAAATACATGATATATCGTGATAAAGAGGATGCAGCTGACTCACGAAATATTCTCCATGTACTCCTATTGGATGATGCCAGCTACAGTTACTGTTATCGTTATAGGTAATATTTGAAAACTTTAAATAATACCCTGTGTTTAAATTATAGATGATCCTATCCTTGTTATGGTAGTCATCAGTATCGAACCCCGCAGCATATTGAATTAGCATGTGATCCCCGGCAACCCTGACAGGATCGACCATTGCCCGTTTTTCGTCCTCTGCAAGTTTAAATATTACGTAAGCGTGTTCTTCATCCTGGTAAAGCTCATTATAATCAACCCTTTTGCCCTCAAAGTCAATATGTAAAAAAGGGTCTGCCCTTGTGACCCATTGCCAATTTTATAAATAGTATCATTGAAATAAAAATTCAAAAAAATTCCATGATCAGAATTACACAGATATTTACCATCTGAAAACGTACCTGCACTTTTACCCAAAACCAGGTTATTTGGGAACTGTTTGTGAAGTATATCCATATCTAAATTCAAACTGATTAAATCAAAGGCAAGTTCTTTAGAATCAGGAAGTACATTAAGAATCCTGTGTGTAACTATAAATATTGTATCTTCATTAATGTATTCCATTGACCTGAAACGTAATCCTGTGTCTATCTCTTTAATGAAGTCTCCATCAGTGCTATAAAAAAGCATCTTCCGGGTTCCTCTGCAATAAAGTACCAGCCTTTTGTTTTCTTTATCAAAGCTAACATCTTGAGGATCGAGCCATTCACCAGGCCCCCTTCCGGTGCTCCCGATTTGTTTTATGAAGTTTCCCTTGAAATCAAATGAGTATAAGGCCTTGGAAGTTCTGTCCAGTACAAATATTCCGTCTTCAGCAAAAATTAACTTATCAACTGTTCCTATAAGACTTTCATCGCCGGTCTCCAGTCTTATATATCTGAAATCTTCAGCTATATCTAAAAAATTCAACGTATTGTCAGGAACATCCTTAACCTGTATTGCACTAAAATCGGTTGGTTGATCGCCTTCTTGTACCCCTTCACATGCGATAAACAAAAAGAGAATAATGATGAATGAGCTAAATAAGTACTTCATATAACCGGATATTTTATATAAAGATACTAAGCAATTTTAAAAAATTTTATCAATTTGAAACTTACATCGCTGTCCTGAAATTGGGGGTAATTTAAGGTTACACGATTACAAACTCCCTGAAATTTTTTCTATCAATTATTTTTTCAGTTGCATTATATGTTTCTACAAACCTCTTTGGCAACTTAACCCTTTTTTTATCGCTCCACTTAAATTCATATCCATAGATCTTGCCGGCCTTGTCCTCAACAAAATCTACTTCTTGCTGTTGTTTTGTCCTCCAAAAATAGGTTTTTGCTAAGCTCTCTTTATATTCGTTTTGTTTGACCCTTTCCGAAATTAAAAAATTCTCCCAAATCGCTCCTCTATCTGTTCTTAATTCCAAGGGATCAAAATTACCAATTACCATATTCCTGACACCATTATCATAAAAATAAATCTTTTTATTGGTTTTTATTTCATTGCGAATATTCCGGCTAAAACTTGCCACTTTATATACCACATATCCTTTTTGCAATATGTCAATATATTTGCTTATTGTATTCTTATCGATATTAACAATCCGTGATAGTTCTGTATAATTCACTTCGCTCCCTACTTGTAAAGCAAGAGCCTGGACTAGTTTGTCTAATACTTCAGGTTTTCTAATTTCAGAATAAGCTAAAATATCACGGTAGAGATAACTATCTACTAAATTTTTTAATATACTTATCTCTTCGCCTGGATTATTTAACACATCTGGATAAAAACCATAAAGTAGTCTATCCTCCAGCTGTTGTTCGGCATATAAATATCCATGATAGTTTTCAAATTCTTCCCAACTTATCGGGTATAGCTGATATTCCCATTTCCTTCCAGTCAGGGGTTCATTTATTTTATTTGCTAAGTCAAAAGATGAAGAGCCACATGCAAATAACTGAACATATTTAAATTGGTCATTTATTATTTTCAAGGTGAGTCCAATACCGGCTATCCTTTGAGCTTCATCAATAAAAACCAGTTTATGCTTACCTATTATATTCTTAATTTCTTCGGTATTGGGATTATCCAACAAGCTTCGAACTTTGGGATTATCTCCGTCGAGGAACAAACAATCTTTTGATCCTAATATATTTTTTAGCAAAGTAGTTTTTCCAACTTGTCTTGGCCCAACCACTATTATTGCTTTACCTTTGCCTATCTTATTGGTTATTTTCTTCTCTATGGATCTCTTATACATTTTTTATCCAAATATAATAACTTTCGGTGAGATTATTCACCAAAAGTTATTATATTTAGTGATTATGTTCACAGATTTCTCATCCGAGAAGCTTGCATACGGCGTCTGAGGGTATGCTATGTAAGGGATCTAAAAAGTTTGTGGTTGTCAGACCAATTTTGTTCGTCGACATATTTTATTCAACTATCTAAAGGATGCAATTTCCTGTATTTCGGACTATCAATTTCAATATATTCAGGATATTACTCTACAATTTCGTAATTCCTCATCATGCCCATATCTTCGTCCTCCAGGTTGTGGACCTACCCCTTGAATTTGGACGATAAGGATACTCGAGCAGTAAATCTTATTGTTATATGATGGCAGGGTACGGCCCAATATTTAACTATCAACTCTTTTAATTGAGTCTATTTCCCCATTTTTATAAGCAACTAAAATTCGGTTAGCAAGTTTAATAAATAGGCCATTATCTACTACTCCAGGGATCATATTAATACACTGATTTATTTCTTCTGGATTTTCAATATTGCCAAAATTGCAATCTATAATATAATTTCCATTGTCTGTTTGATACTTATTTTTTCCATCAGTTGTTCGTATTTCTCCTTTACAACCTAAGTTCTCTATTGTATTTTTTGTAGCTTTTAATCCAAATGGAATTACTTCTACTGGTAATGGAAATTTTCCTAATTGTTTTACCAATTTAGTTTCATCTACTATAATGATTAATTTTTTGCTTGCTGTTGCTACTATTTTCTCTCTTAATAAGGCCCCACCGCCACCTTTTATCAAATTTAAATTTGAATCGACTTCATCAGCTCCATCTATTGTAATATCGATTTGACCAATATCTAAAAAAGGAATGATGGGTATTTTTAATTCTCTTGCTAAGGATTCTGATTCTTTCGACGTAGCTATTGCTTTAATTTTCATTCCCTCTTTAACTTTTTCTCCCAGTTTTTGGATTGCCCAGTAAGTAGTTGAACCAGTACCAAGGCCAACTATCATCCCATCTTGAATAAATTCTACTGCCGAATCCG
This sequence comes from Bacteroidota bacterium, assembly GCA_003554865.1. GTDB lineage: Bacteria > Bacteroidota > Bacteroidia > Bacteroidales > PUMT01 > PUMT01. The sequence continues at coordinate 28,028 of PWHJ01000006.1, forward strand.
CAACCATCCTTTTAATATTCATAATTCACTCCAATTTATTATTTTTGGCTTGCTTTCATATAAGCCGCCCTAAGCGAAGTTCCGCACTGAGAGAGAAGGCTGCCAAACTTGCCCCGTCAGACTGGTAAAGCCCGGAATGGTTTTACCAAATTGCGTTTAGCGACTTGTTCGGGCACGTTTTGATACGATATCCAGATAAAGCAGATTTTTTGTATAAAGATACTAAGCAATTTGGTTTAGCGCAGCGTTGTGTCACATTTCTTTTGGATGCAATACTGGCTTTACACATTGTCCAGTTCCTCTATTAATGCTCTTCTCTGTGGATATTTTTTACGTAGAATAGAAATAGTATTGTTTGCTTTATCGCGACCACCCATTTTTATCATTCGTCTTAAATATCTGCAGGCACTTTGATAATGTTTCCGTCCAACATTTTCTTCCATGTACTTCATTATTCCGGCAGCATACATGTCAATAATTTCATTAGCATAATCCTTTGAGAGATATTTTTCATATTTTTCAATAGTCCGTAAATTTGGGTCATTTTTTACCATTTCCATTAATCTGTCCCACCATTGTTCTTTAATGTAAATTTGCGATATCAGATGAGTGTCGAGCCATCGCTTTTTAGTTGAAATATCCTCTATCACTTTTTCGATAAATTCTCTCCATTTTTCAGGTTTTACACACTCTTTTAACACCTGGTAATAATCTTGTTCGTTCCTGAAATTATCAATGAGCAAATACCGGGCATATTCAATAATTTTTTCAGTATTGCCTTGTTCCTGTGCTATTTTTAATAACCAATCATACCACTCTTTGGCCAATCCGGGTTTATCTTTCATATCATGCTCCACACCATCATGAGCCAGTTTATTTGCCTTTTCATAATCCTTTTGGTTTATGGCCTGTTGAATGGCTTCACGCCTGAGGTTTGAGTTGGCAATATGTTGTTCTAAATATTGATTGGCTTCTGCTTCGCCTTTTGTTTTTAACAAAACCTCGTATTTAATGCTCTGTGCTGCTTCTTTTTCATATTCAGAGCGTTGTGCGCTTTCTATTTGTTCGAAAACACGATTTGTTTCTTCTTCGGTCTTTACCAAATGTCCAGCAATCCGTAAAATGCCAATGTGCCAGTCCCATCCCTCGTATATTTCTTTGTCGAATGCTGTAAAACAATATTCAATGATTTGTTTTCGTAATGGTTCATTGTTACTGATTTGTGCCAATTGGTATAATATTTCAAACCCGCCATTAATACTGCCGCCAACATCACCATTGCTGTCGTCGGCAAATTGAAGGGCTTCGGTCATCTGTTCCATTACCGCTGTACTGATAAAAAAAGCGCTCTGGTAGTTTTTGGCTTCCATTTGTTTTTTGGCTGTATCAAGCAGTTGGTCAACTGCCATTCCCACGTGCTGCACTGCCGACCAGTCAATAAATCCATGCCTGCCGGATGCAGCCTTTAAAATAGATTTCACCTGTTTCTCGTACATTGCCTTGGATTCACTGCTGTTTAAATGAGCAAATGAGGCCATGAACATGTTGCGGAATGCCCGGTCTTGTTCTGTCTTTTCCTTGATAAACTGCTTTAATTCGTCATGCGAGGCCCGGTTTAACAGCTCATTCACCTGGTCGGCAATGGTTTTCCGTTTCTTGCGGGGCTTATTTTTAGCCGTATTTGTTTTTTTACTGATTTCCAGTTCATCCTGCTGAAGATAAAAAATAGCGGCTGCCACATGTTTGCATACCGGTCCCATGTCGTAAGGGCAATCGCAAACATATTCGGTTATTGTATCGTTACTCAGGCTGATTTGCACGGTATAATTTTCGGTACCTTCCACGATAAATTCATATTCACCCGGGCTAAGCACATCGGGTTCCTGCACGTGGCCGTTTTTAAAATATGAAAGGCCTCTTGCCAGTATGGTTTCGTTAATGTATTGTTCAAATCCGTTTAAAGGTATTTGCATAGCTACTCCTGGTTTAGCCTCCTATTTTTGGACAGTTTTTTGTAAATGGTTTAGGACTTTTTTTTCATCCTGCTTAGGCAAAGATAATCCATGTTCCGATTTTGTCAAGGGTTGCTCAAGCGATGAGCCTATGTTGAACTACATCCCGGATTATGCTATGTACTTATCGATAGTTTTTGTGTTGCTATAAACTGAATTTCTAAAAATTTATGGAGTTTTGACGTATCCATTCTACCAACCTCGTCTTTCAATACTGATAATGAGTGCATAGATTTGTTGCATGAGAAAAATTAAAAAGCATACCCAGGCTGAGATGTTCACCCATGTCGAGGCCTGTAAGAAA
>PWHJ01000031.1 GCA_003554865.1 Bacteroidota bacterium
ATCAGTCGGCGCCCACTGGTCTGCCGTTATTGAAGGCGACGATCCGGATGCGGGCATTCAGGTTGCACTGGTTGGTCCGCATCAGGCAGAGGACAATGAAATCGGCTACTACGTGGCTGATCAGCTCTACCGCGATACAGATGCCAACCGGCTTAGGGTGGAGCAGCCCGACCATGATGAGTGGGAGCTTATGGAAACAACAGCTGAAGAGGGTGTTGACTACAACATTCAGGATGGCGGAGTTATTACCATCCCTGCAAACAGCAGTTTCGGCTCGCTTAGCATGGAGTTGACACCCACAGACGATGTTGAACTGTTCATTGTCCTCGAGGAAAGGGATCTTGAACCAAGCGAGAATTACAAGTTTTTCCGTTTGAATATTGCACCGGAAGACTAGAAATCTCCAGGCTCATAATTTACCATATACAGTCATATCGTGCCATCAAACAGTTTTTTAAGATGGCACGATATTTATATATATCTTAAAATTAAATTAACTCACCCACCTTAAGATATTAGCAGTAATGTCACTACAAAATGGGTTCCAGTATAGTTGCTCTCTTGTTCGGAGTTGTATGTCAGGCCTCAGTACAAAGTAGCCGTTACTTGTATAGGTGCAAAGCATTGGTGAATGCCTGAATATTACTCCGACCAAGCAGCCGCAAGAGTACCCGATGATGCTGTCATGGGTCCAGAATACTGTGCGATCATTACAGGGGAACTGCATAAGGAAATTTCTATTATCAGCAAACGCTGAGAACAAATTCATAATTTTTAACTGAAATTATGAGGTTTTCACAATAAATATACGTACAATAATTGTTATAACTTAACCAAATTGTATACGGAGTTGGGGAAAATAACAATAAATTAACCTAATGCTTAAATACTGGAAAAACCTTCAATTATACTGGAAAATACTTATAGGCATGGCAATTGGCACCCTGTGGGGAGTAATTGCCATAACATTAGACTTACATCAATTCAACCAGAACTGGATTGAACCCTGGGGAACCATATTTTTAAATATGTTGAGACTCATTGCCATACCCCTCTTATTTGTAACGCTGGTCAAAGGAATGGGAGGCCTGAGTGATTTAACCAAGTTGTCGCGTATAGGAGCAAAAACCATTGGATTCTTTATGATTTCAACAGTGGTGGCCATTACAATAGGCCTGATACTTGTAAACACCACCACACCAGGTCTGGCTTTTCCCGAAAGAACCCGGGCAGAAATGCAGAAACTTCACAGTGAGGATGTTGAAGCAAGAAGAGCAGTTGCCGATGAGGTTGGGGAAGCCGGCCCCCTTCAGTTCGTTGTGGATATTGTGCCTGCAAACCTGGTGGATGCTGCATCAGATAATGAAAATATTCTTCAGATAATATTTTTCGCAATACTCTTTGGACTGGCACTGGCATTAATTCCCGGCGAAAAGGTAAAAACAATCCAAAATGTATTTGATGGATTAAATGAGGTGGTCATCAAAATTGTTATGATGATCATGAAATTTGCCCCATACGGTGTGTTAGCACTAATGGCCACCCTTGTGGTTGATTTTGCAGGTGACGATATCTCGGAAACACTTAATATGTTTGCATCCATGGGATTCTATATGATCATTGCAATCACAGGTTTTCTGACAATGACATATATTGTCTATCCCGCAGTCGTAATGCTGACAACACCGATCGGCTACAAAAAATTTTTCAAAACTATACTCCCGGCAAAGATGATTGCTTTTTCCACCAGTTCTACAGCCGCTGCACTTCCCGTATTACTGGAAGAGGTTGAAAATAAACTGGGGGTTTCAAAAGCCATTTCAGGCTTTGTACTACCGGTGGGAGTCACCTTCAACATGGACGGAACCGCTATGTATCAGGGCATTGCTGCTGTATTTATAGCCCAGGTTATCGGTATAGAACTGACCATTGCACAGCAGCTTACTATTGTTCTCACCGCCACACTTGCTTCAATAGGAACACCCAGTGTTCCGAGCGCAGGTATTGTAATGCTGGTAATTGTTTTAAATGCAGTGGGTTTGCCCATTGAGGCACTGGCCATGATAATGGCACTTGACCGGCCCCTGGATATGGTCAGAACAATAGTAAACATTGCAGGTGACGCTGCAGCTGCCTTAATTATTGGAAAAACCGAGAATGAGTTGAGCTACCCACCTCCTCTAAAAGCATAATAATTCCAAATCCGTCATCAATACTTAAGGGAATTAATTAAAAATCTAAGGAGTTATAACAACTCCCGGCAGACTCCATGTCACCTCACCTTCATCAACGGTAAATTCACCGTTTATAAGAAGGTATTCAATCCCTTCCGAGTATTTGGTAGGATCGCTGGGAGTTGCCTTGTCAGTGATAGTTTCGGGATCAAAAACTACGATATCGGCTTTCATCCCTTCACGTATCTGCCCCCTGTCTCTTATATTATGAATCTGTGCAGGAAGTGATGTCATTGAGCGGACTGCCTCTTCAACCGTTACCACTTCTCTTTCCATAGCATAGAGTCTTAGCATACGAGGAAAGGTACCGTACCATCTGGGATGTCCGGTTCCATCGTCAAGCTCGGAAACACGAATCCTGCCGTCTGATGCAATCGCAATCCAGGGTTGCTTCATGAAATTCTCCACATCATACTCGCTCATGGAAAATCCCCGGATGCTGACACCTCCGAATACTTCCGGATCACCCTCCATCTGAAGCCGAATAGCCATATCTACATAAGATATATCATTTTTGCCGGCCAGTTCTTCCAGTGTTTTTCCAATAAGCTCTTCATCGGGATGCTCAACTAAAGTCAGTGTACTTGCTCCTCCTCTTCGGGCTACCTCATGACGAATATCCTTGCGTATCATTTCTTCCTTTTCAGGATCCTCAAGAAAACGAGACAAAAGCTCCCTGTAATTTTCCGAGTCTTGTTTATGATCTTCAAGCCAGAGGGGAATAACCGGATCCCTGCCATCACTTCCTGATGTATTGTAAGAGTAAAGTTCGGCATAGGCATCAACACCTCTTGCCCTCGCATCTTCAAAAAGTCTTATGAGGTTTTCACTGACACCCCACACCGGTCTTCCCCTGCCTTTTATGTGAGAGTAAACAACCGTTGCCCCTGTTTCTTCACCAATCTCAAGATGTTCCCGAACAGCATCACGTACAGAAGGCTGGGGCAATTCATGCTGACTTGGGAAAAACCATTTAGGCAGATCTCCCTGGGCGCGGGGATGATTTTGAAACACACCTTCATATGGCACAATCTCTTCCACAAGTGATATGACTTCATCAGTAGTGCTCCAGATTCCGGCTCCATACTCCAGTCCGACTGACATTCCCGATGCCCCTTCTTCCATTGCCTTTCGAACCATACCACGCATCTGCTCAATTTCTTCCTCTGTGGCAGCCCGCTGATAGTCTTCTCCAATAACTTCTTCCCTTATGTCATTATGGCCAACCAAGACCAATGCATTGGGACCGATTTTTTTCTCTCTCATCTTTTCAATAGAACCCTCTATGGATAAATCAGAGCGAAAGCGACCGCAATTGCCGGTTACTACTGTTGTTACCCCCTGCAAAACATCACTTGGAGCAGCCCGAAACCTGGAATCATCATCAAGCAAAGCCGGCTCTCCATGAGTGTGTATGTCAATAAAACCTGGTGCAACTATTTTACCCGAAGCATCAATGATCCTCTCTGCATTGGCTCCCGAAAGGTTGCCCACAAAAACAATTTTGTCATCGCGAACTCCAACATCGCCGTAAAAATAGGGATTACCTGTTCCATCAACTATTTTCCCGTTTTTTATGATCAGATCATATGGGTTACTTGTATCTTGAGCTGACAAGCTTTTGGCGCTTACAATTGAAAATAAAAACAGTACTGAAACAGCAATATTCAAGAAACTAAAACAACTCTTTTTTTCTATCATAATGGCATTTTTTTTGGTTTACATAATTTTATGACGTTTTAAAAAAGTCTTCCCCTAAAGGATTAAAATATTGCATAAAATTATTTGCTTCGCTATAACAATGAATTTATCAATACACAATATTCTGTTACATCATTATTTTATGCCGGCTGAACATTTACAAATTGCCGCGCAGAAGACTCATAGCAAAACTATTGACAGTGCTGAATACGAAAAATGTAATAACAGGCAATCATCAATGCAATGATTTTAGACAGGCTGAGCACTGAAACGCATTAATCGCCTGCAACCTGATCCGCTGCCACTGCTTCGCCTGCGGTAGATTTTCCTGAAAAAGAATCAACTATCAAAGATAAAGCACCGTCGCCGGTTACATTGCATGCTGTCCCGAATCCATCCTGTGCCATATAAAGAGCAAGCATCAGCCCCTGCTGCGCTTCTGTAAAACCAAGGATGGAAGACATCAGGCCAAGTGCCGCAACAACAGCACCACCGGGAACACCGGGGGCGGCAATCATGGTTACTCCCAACAAAATAATAAAGGGAAGAAAGTTGCCAAATTCGGGGGTCCCGTTACCAAGCACCACAACGGCAGCCGAGCAGGCAACCAGTGTAATAGTACTACCGGCAAGGTGTATGGTGGCGGAAAGGGGAACGACAAATTCTGCAATACGCTCCGTTACGCCGTTAGATTTGGCACTTCTGAGTGTAATGGGTATTGTGGCGGCACTTGACATGGTTCCGAGAGCTGTTGTATAGGCCGGAGCCATATTCTTCAAAGCTTTCAAAGGATTTTTGCCGGTTCTTGTTCCGGCTATTGAAAACTGAATGAGCAGATAACCAAGGTGCATCAATAGTATAAGAACAAAAACCTGACCAAACACGCTCAACGTTTTAAAAGCCTCTCCTGTGGCAGCCATATCGGCAAATATACCTGCAATATGGATTGGAAGAAAGGGAATAATAACCTTTTTGATCACCATAACCACAATGGAACGAAATTCCTCCATAACGTTGAACAAATTGTTCTGTGAATTTACATGCCTGAGGGTATTGATTCCCAAACCCAAAATGAACGCCGTTACCAGGGCAGTCATAACTCCCATGATAGGAGGAACCTCCAGTTCCAGGAATGGTGTTAAACCTACGGCGTCGGGATCACCGGCCGCACCATGATCTATTATCAGGGGGATAATTGCAAGTGATATAAAAAAAGCTGCTATACCTGCAGCAATAGTAGACAAATAAGCCAATCCGGCAGTGCCTGCAAGCAATCTCCCGGCCTTTGCTCCCAGCTCCGCAATACCCGGGGCTATAAATCCTATGATAATCAAAGGAACTATATAACTAAGCATCTCTCCGAATATGTGGCTGAAGGTGTATAATATCCTCCCGAACCATTCGGGGAAAAACAAGCCGATTAAAATTCCCGCAATAATACCAATGACAAGCCTTGGCAATAAACCTATTTTTTTCATAACAAGCTGTAGTTTCTGTTTTAAATTTTAGACCGAAATTGGATATTTGATTCAAAAAATACAATGATACAAAAATTACCGGATAATATTGTTTTTATACCCTTTCAAAATTTCTGAAAAAAAATCACCGTCAGCAGCCTAATAATATGCCGGCGCCGGGAAAGAAGCGCAAATATTTAGAAGGGTGGTATTTTAAAGTTCTGAACAATGGCAAAAACTCTGCTAAAGGCGAATAGGGTTCATAGCTTTAAATGCATCAATCCCCTTCGGCCTGATACACTGCTGCTGCTTCGCCCGATGAGGAATTTTTTGAAAAGGAGTCAACTATCATAGACAAAGCACCGTCGCCGGTCACATTGCATGCCGTACCTAATCCATCCTGTGCTTTATAAAGGGCCAGCATTAATCCTTGTTCCGGTTCTGTAAAACCAAGGATTGATGACATCAGGCCTAATGCTGCAACCACCCCTCCGCCGGGAATACCGGGGGCAAGAATCATTGTAACGCCAAGCATAATAATAAATGGAAGAAATTTGGAGAATTCGGGAACTCCTTCCCCAATAACTACAACTGCAACCGAACATGTTACAAGTGTAATTGTGCTTCCGGGCAGGTGGATGTTCGCAGAAAAGGGAACTACAAATTCAGCTATTCGTTTGCTTACACCGTTAGATTTGGCGCTTCTGAGGGAAACGGGTATCGTGGCAGCACTTGAGTTGGTTCCTAAAGCTGTTGTATAGGCCGGCGCCATATTCTTTAAAGCTTTAAAGGGATTATTCCCTGTTCTGATTCCGGCTATTGAAAACTTAACAACCAGGTATCCAAGGTGCATTAAAATTATCAGAATAAAAACCTGACCAAATACGCTAAGTGTCTTAAATGCCTCACCTGTGGCTGCCATATCGGCGAATATTCCGGCAATATAGAACGGGAGAAAGGGAATTATTACTTTATTGATCACTATTACAACAATGGCGCGAAGCTCCTCCATAACATTGAACAAATAGCTCACCTGACGGGTTTTCTGTCTGAGGGCATTAATCCCCAAGCCCAGAATAAACCCGGTTATCAGGGCAGTTACAACGCCCATAACAGGAGGTATATTCAGTTCCAGATAAGGAGTGAGTACAACGGCCTCAGGGTCACCTGCAGCCCCGGGTTCAACTATTAAAGAAATAACGGCAAGGGAAATGAAAAATGCAGCAATGCCTGCCGCAAATGAAGACAAATAAGCAAGGCCGGCGGTTCCGGCAAGAAATCTTCCGGCTTTTGCTCCCAGGCTGGCAATACTGGTTGAAATAAATGAAACAATTATCAAAGGGATAATATAACTGAGTAACTCTCCGAATATGTGGGTGAAAGTATAAAGAATTCTTCCGAACCACCCGGGTAAGGCCAGACCAACAATAATCCCCAGAATGATCCCAATGATAAGCCTTGGCAAAAAACTTATTTTATTTATTACCATTTCTGACACTAAACTTCCGGCTGCCCCCGTCAGCCTTTTCGGCAGGCAAAATTAACTGTTTTTTTTATTCCTTTTCAAGTTTCCAGCGAAAAAAAACCTCCGGGGCATCTCCGTTATTTTATCTGAAGAGGGGAAGAAGATAGTTTCCACTTAAGTTAATAGACAATGAACCCGAATACCGCTTCAACGAATGGTTCAGACGTCAGAACGGTAAAGAAGAGCGCGCACCGTTTTTTTGAAAAAAACAGGTATCTTTATATAAGAAACTAAATCTATTCTCAAAACAACACAAACCCTAAATGTCAAGATAAAAGGCACTTATAACTAAAGCTTCAGGTTAGATGTTGAAAAATAAAATAAAATCATTGTTCAATCCGGAGATCTTTCAGGGTTGGGGAAAGAAGCGCAACTATTTCGAAGGGTGGTATTTTAAAGTTATGAACAGTGGCAAAAACGCAGCCCTGGCAATTATTCCGGGGATTGCAATGGATAATGATGGCTACCGTCATGCTTTTATACAGGTTTTTGATGGAATAAAAAAGAGGGCTGAATATCATAAATTTGAATACGGCACCTTTAAAGCTTCCGGGAAAAAATTTCTTGTTTCAATCGAAAACAATCATTTCTCAGAAGATTCAGTCTCCCTTGATCTGCCGGAAATTAAGGGGAAACTTTGTTTTTCAGGCAATGTGCCGTGGCCAAAGCCATGGTACTCTCCCGGTATAATGGGGCCTTACTCATTTATGCCATTTATGGAATGCTACCACGGGATTGTCAGCATGGATCATTCTGTAACTGGCAAACTTGAATTCAACGGGGAGACTATTGATTTCGGAGGAGGAAGAGGGTATATTGAAAAGGACTGGGGCAGCTCTTTCCCTGAGGGTTATATCTGGCTTCAATCAAACCATTTTGATGAGCCGGGGATTTCTGTCAAAGCATCGGTAGCCAAGATCCCCTGGCTGGGAAGGTCTTTTGTCGGGTTTATATCAGGAGTATGGTTGAGGGACAGGCTTATAAGGTTCACAACATATAATGGCTCTGTTCTGCAGAAAGTGAAAGCCGGTAAAGAAAAAGTGGAAATAGCTCTTGCAAACAAAAAATATCTTCTTGAGATAATTGTTGAACGCGATGGAGCAACTGCGCTTGCCTCTCCTTTGAAGGGAGGCATGGGCGGCAGTATAGAAGAAAGTATGAAGTCAAAACTTGAGATTAACCTGGCCGATGCGAAGTCCGGCAAATCACTTTATTGCGGACAAACACAAAACGCAGCAATCGAGGTAGCAGGAAGAGTTGAGGAAATTTTAACCGGCTAAATGATATCAGAAACTGATAAGACTTTAGCTATTCCTGCAAAGAGGAAAATATGAAAAAATTAAAGGGAGTTGAACTTATTTTAATAAAACTGGTTTAATATAGTACTTGAAAAAGTAAAATAAAAACAAGGAAAAGTGATGTATTTTGTTTATATTTAAGTCGTTACACAAATAACACAAACAAAAAAACACCACTTTTCAGATGAAAAATACAAAGAAAAAA
>PWHJ01000055.1 GCA_003554865.1 Bacteroidota bacterium
CAACGGGGTCAGCCCCGGTTGGAGTGCCTGATTTGGCGGATCTTTTGAAGGGGAGTGCCCCGGAGTTTACTTCAAGGGTAGTGTATCACGTGCGCATGCCGCGCATTGCCGGTGCAATTCTTGCCGGCATAGCTCTTTCGGTCTCGGGTGCTGTTATTCAGAGCCTTTTGAGAAATCCGCTGGCTTCACCTTATACACTGGGGATATCGGGCTCCTCGGCTTTCGGTGCCGCTTTTGCAATAATTGTTTTAGGAGCAGGGGGCAGCTACACCGGATCAAATGATGTTGCCACGGTAGTCAATCCCTATATACTTACAATTTCAGCCTTTGTTTGGAGCCTCCTGGCTGTTGCTGTCATTCTTTTGCTTTCACGTTTCAGGGGTGCCGGTCCTGAAATAATCATCCTGGCCGGTATAATAATTAGCTCCCTTTTTGGGGCGGGAATATCTGCTATGCAGTATTTTGCCGACGATGTTCAGCTTGCCTCGATAGTCTTCTGGACATTCGGGGATCTGGGACGTGCAAACTGGGCCAATGTTCTTATAATCGGTGTGACCGCTGTGGCGGTGCTGATTTATTTTTTCTTTCATATATGGAATTACAAAGCCCTGCAGTCTGGCGATGAGTATGCCGGCAGTATAGGGGTAAATGTTCGCTATGTCAGGCTTGCAGGAATGGTGGTGGCTTCCCTGGCAACTGCAGTAGTTGTCTCTTTTTACGGTGTGATAGCTTTTGTCGGTCTGGTTGTTCCTCATATTGTCAGGCGTATAACCGGAGGTGAAGAACAGTTTTTAATACCGGCTTCTGCTTTGTTCGGAGGTTTGTTCCTGCTTTCTTCCGATACTCTGGCGCGCACAATAATTGCACCTGTTGTGCTGCCGGTTGGGATACTAACCTCATTTCTGGGAGCACCTTTATTTTTGTTTCTGCTTGTAAGGGGAATGAACAGAACATATTGGCAATAGTTAAAAAATTATTTTCCATGGAGATATCGGTTCATAACATAGAATTCAGCTATAACGGAGCACCTGTTTTGAAAAATGTAAGGTGTGAGATTGGCACAGGCGATTTTATGGCGGTTGTAGGTCCAAACGGATCGGGCAAAAGCACCCTTATAAAGTGCATGAACGGCATATTGCGGCCACGCAAGGGAACCGTCTATATATCTTCGGAAAATATCAGGGAGAAAACACTTCGCGAAATTGCCAAAAAAATGGCCTATGTGCCTCAGAACAAAGCCGGGGACTCTCCGGTTTCAGTTTTCGACAGCGTTCTTTTAGGACGCAAGCCCTATATAAACTGGAAACCATCTCAGAGTGACATTGATATTACCACAAATGTTATAGCCCGCCTGAAGCTCGATCATATTGCAATGAAAGATATCAATAAGCTAAGTGGCGGACAGCAGCAGAACGTTTTCATTGCAAGGGCTCTTGCCCAGCAGCCGGGTATACTGCTGCTTGATGAGCCCACTTCCAATCTCGACCTGAAGCATACGGTCAGGATAATGGATACACTTAAAAATCTTTGTAAACAGGGATTGACCGTGATTGTGGCACTTCACGATATCAACCTTGCAATGCGTTATGCTTCACGTATTATGATGCTGAAAGAGGGGGAGATTTATGCATGCGGGGGCAGGGAAATAGTTACAGAAGAGAGACTCGAGAGGCTTTATGATATAAAGGTGCGCCTTATTAAAAATAATGGCTGCTTTCATGTTATACCCGAAAGCAGCATTGAAAACCAAGACTAAAAATAATTGGTTATGCAAAATTTTCAGTTCGAGCCTGTCGGAGAGGTCCGCAATTCCTTCGACTCCCCGGAAGATTACCGCAAAATAAAGGAAGAGGATAGCAGAGTGGTTATATATGACCGGTATACAGAAGCGCTTACAGGCATTGAAGAGAATGATTATATCGATATTGTCTACTTTTTCCACAAATCCCGGAAAACACTTCAAACCGACACTCCCAACAACCCCGGGGTTATGCGCGGTGTTTTTGCCACACGCAGTCCCAAAAGACCCAACCTTATCGGTGTAACCACTGTGAAGCTGATGCGCCGCAGCGGAAATGAGTTGCTGGTGCGTGGACTTGATGCCATCAACGGTACTCCGGTGCTGGACATTAAAAATTGCGATACCTCCCTTTTTGCTTATGAATATGACAATAATCCCGTGCACCGCGGAAAGCTCAAGGGCAGTCCGCGCATCGATATCCGAAATGAGATACATTCACAGCGGACCGAATCGCTTATGATCAAAGCCGGGCAAATACACGGCCATTTTTGTCCCGGGCTCGCAATGGGGGTTATGGCCGCAACATATGCCATGAACGAAAAGGAAGCCGAGTCGGATGGTATGGAGGATCTTTTGGCTGTGACCGAGACCAACAATTGCTTCTCCGACGGAGTTCAGTTTGTAACCGGCTGTACATTCGGTAATAATGCACTTATTTTTAAAGATCTCGGCAAAATGGCTTTTACACTCACTAAAAGGGATGGCCATGGCATCAGGGTAAGCTCCAGAGCGGAGGCGCGGGAGGTTATAAATGAGGCTTTCCCCGATTATCAAAATCTCTACCAAAAGGTTGTTGAGGAGCAAAACCGTGATCCGCAGCTCATGGCTGCCTACAGAAAAACCTCGCTTGAGAGGTCTTTTGGCACTTTGACCATTGATTTTGAAAAGCTCTTCAAAGTTGAACGGGTAGAGGTTGACATTCCCGGTTATGCAAAGATTTATGAGAGCGTTATATGCCGTCTATGCGGGGAGAGTGTAATGAAGCCCCGTACATGTGAAACTGGAGAGGGGTATGTTTGCTTCACCTGCGGGGGGCATTCCTACAGTCTCCTTGACGGCAACGGCATATCCGCAGGTTGAATTATTTGCGGCATTCTCCGCAAACGGCTCTTTTTTTCAGGAACCCTTTCATATAATCAAGTGCTGCATTCATATTCCTTTTTGCACCGTCGGTAATTCCCTCGGCAAAACCGAAGTCGCAGGCTTTAATGTGAAGCACATAAGCACCGGGGAATTTATTGTAGAGCTTGTTGCACAGGTGCACCACATAAGCAACCGACACGGCATGCATTGTGAATTCAATCCTTGCATCGTCGGGTTTAACCGCCTCGAGTCTGAAATCTTCAATATCTTCAACCATTGATGCATCTACAAAGACTACTGTATCATACCGGGAGATAACTTCAGCATCTTCAATGTTGAGCTGGTAATTACAGTCGGTCGATATATTTGAAATTTTTTCTTCACTTGCCCATTTGTCTATAAGTTCGGTAAAATGAGCACCTAGTCCGTCATCCCTTCTGCCAGGGTTTCCATATCCGTATATGAGGATTTTTTCCATTTGTATGCAGTGTTGTTAAATTAAGAAGTCCGCCGGTGGCGGACTTCTTAAAATGATTTTAAATGCAGTTTAAGATCTGTAATTATCGAGCTTTTCGCCGCGCGGACCATACATGCTTATCTCAAGAGGCATTTTGCCCAAAGCATGAGTTGCACAGCTCAGACACGGGTCGTAAGCCCTGATGGCTATCTCAACAGCATTTTTCATCGGCTCTGTGATCACAGGCTGGCCTGACATCATGTTTTTCGCCACAAAGTTGACCGACTGGTTCATCGGCTCGTTGTTGTTAGTGGTTGAAACAATAAGGTTGCACATCGATACCTGGTCGTTTTCATTGATCTTGTAGTGGTGGAAAAGGGTTCCCCGGGGAGCTTCGATCAGTCCCACCCCTTCGTTGCCTTTGGTTCCTTTTGTAACAAGATCATCCTTTTGCAGATCGGGATCCTGGAGAAGCTCTTTTATCATTTCCGCCGCATGAAGCGTCTCTATCAGACGCGCCCAGTGTGTGTGCAGGCAATGGTTGTTGGGCTTTCCTTCGGTATGGGCCTTAAACTTTTCAAATTCAGCCTGGGCTTTAGGTGTGGGTATGAAATCGACGGTGTTTAACCTTGCCAGCGGTCCCACACGGTACCAGCCTTTATCCGTGCCATACTCCCTGAGGTAGGGGAACTTCATGTAGCTCCAGCTGCGCACCTCTTCTTCAATGTATTTGTGATATTCCTGATAGTCGATATCGTGGAGTATCTTCTTACCGTCCTTGTCTACAGCCCTCAGCAAACCGTGATAAAGGTCAAGAGCGCCGTCTTTTCTGACAAGGCTCATGTGGTTTGAGGGAAAGTGGGCGAAATTGTCAATAAAATCCTTGTTTTTGCTGTAGATATCCTTGAACACCGCAAGGCCGCCTTCGGCATACTCAATCATTTTATCAGCGTTCAGTGGGTCGTCTCCTTTAAGTAGAAGATCGCGTTCCTCAACCGGGAGGTTTTTGTTTATACCGCCAGGGATAGCCCCTGTTCCGTGTATTTTCTTGCCTGCAGTGTAATTTATCACCTCCTGGCCGTATTTGCGCATCATAACCGCCTGGGTTGCCAGCTCAGGGAATTCGTTTACCACACCCACAACGTTACGCTTTTCCGGATCAGCATCGTACCCGAAAAGAAAGTCGGGTGAACAGAGATGGAAGAAGTGAAGTGAATGGGACTGGAATATTTGCCCGTAATGCATCAATCTTCTCATTTTTTCACCTGTCGGGGTAAGTCCTTCTCCCGTGCCGGCACCGACTATTACGTCAAGGGCCTTTGCGGCTGCAAGGTGGTGGCTTACGGGACAGATGCCGCAAAGGCGCTGCACATGAACCGGGGCTTCCCAGTAGGGCCGACCCTGTATAAAGCGTTCAAACCCGCGGAATTCTACTATATGCAGACGCGTCTGGTCCACATTCATGTTGTCGTCTAGGTGGACTGTAACTTTGCCGTGGCCTTCTATTCTGGTTACAGGTTCTATCGTTATTTTTTGTGCCATATTTTACATCAGATTAATCGTACTTAATTAATTCATAGGGAATGTTTAACTCGTTACCGGTTACAAGAGCCTCCAGCGCGGTCCATATTAAATCCGCTCTTGGGGGACAACCGGGAAGATAGTAGTCTATCTTTACAATTTCATGCAAAGGATAAACCTTGTCAAGTATTATCGGGAGCTCTTCGTCGTTGGGTATAATTTTTTCCTTGTTTTCCCCCACGGTTACTCCGTTAAAATAGGCTTCCTCAAGACACTCCTTAACCGGAATGTTGTTCCTCATTGCAGGAAGACCGCCCATGATTGCGCATTGACCAAGCGAGATGAGTATTTTGCAGTTTTCCCTGAACTGTTTCAGAACATGTACATTCTCAGTGTTACAGCACCCCCCTTCTATAATGCCGACATCGCACTTTTTGGTGAAGTTTTTTATATCATTTATGGGGGATTTGTTGAAGTCGACAAGCTCTATCAGCTTAAGGATCCTGTCATCGATGTCAAGGACAGACATGTGACATCCAAAACATCCTGCAAGTGATGCTGTAGCTATAATTGGTTTACTCATTTTTCTCCTCCCTTTTTATTTTGTGATTCAATATCGGAACCTATGGGAACCTTGTCGTATTTTCTTTTACCGATGGGTGTTATGAAGCCCACTTCCTTGCGAAGTATGGCTCCGACGGGGCAGATCTCCATTGCTCTTTGAGCCTGCTCCTCTGTCATGCCGGCTGCAAGCTTTTCATCAATGGTGATCTCAAGATGATTGCCCCTGCCTTTGAAAGCAAAATAGTTCCTGTCCTGATCGTCCTTTATCATTCTTATACAGCGCTTGCAGAATATGCACCGGTTCTTGTCCAAAAAGATCTTGGGTGATGAGGCCTGTATTTCCCTGTTTTCAAATGCATAGGGAAAACGGGGCACCATCATCTGATAAAGGTAGCCCAGTGCCTGAAGATCACAGTCGCCGCTTTTTTCACATGAGGGGCAAAAATGGTTACCTTCGACAAAAAGCATTTCTACAATGGTTTTTCTCATGTCCCGGATTTCGGGTGTGTCGTTCTCCACAGTGGAGCCCTCCTCGACTGTAGTTGTGCAGGCTGTGATGTAATTTCCGTTTACCCTAACAGTGCAGATCCTGCACGAGGCGGCGGGCTCTACATCTTTCCAGTGGCAAAGCACAGGTATGTAGACTCCGTTTTCGGTTGCAGCATCAACCAGCAACTGCCCTTTTTTACCTGTACACTCTTTACCGTCTATTGTGAATTTAACTTTATCACTCATTGTATATTATTTTTTTGTTAGCATTATTTTTATTCGTGAACATGCGGTGGGCGGCCGACAGCCTCGCATGATTCAACAATGGCCTTTTCCATGTCGAAGTCACTTTGAAATTCGGCATCGCTGACCTTTTCATCATAAAGCTGCGGGAAATTGGCAAGTGTTGTTAAAACAGGGTTTGCCGAACTCTGGCCGAGGCCGCAACGGCTTGTGTTTGTCATCACCTTTCCCCACTGCTTCATGCTTTCGAGGTCCTTTTTGATAGCGCTACCTTCAACTACCTTGTTCACAAATTTTTTCAGTATCATGTTAATCGAGCGGCAGGTTATGCATGAACCACACGATTCCTCTTCAAAGAACTCCATGAAGTTGAGCACAATATCCCTGATAACATCCCGGTTTTTACCTACAACTATCATGGATCCTCCCGTTGGGAGGTCTTCTATGGCTATCCTTCGGTTGAACTGTGAAGGAGGCACGCATGTTCCCGAGGGTCCGGCAACCTGTACAGCCTGAGTATCTTCGGCGCCTACCATTTTAAGCATCTCATCGAGGGTCATTCCCCATTTGACTTCGTAGACACCCGGCTTTTTGCAATCGCCCGAAATGCTCAGCAGTTTCGTTCCGGCCGACTCTTCAGTTCCTATTTTCTTATGCCACTCGCTTCCTTTTTCCATAATCTTTACCGCCGAGCAAAATGTTTCAACATTGTTGACAACGGTAGGTTTGTTCCTGTATCCGATTTGTGCGGGGAAAGGCGGACGGTAACGGGGTTCGCCTCGTTTGCCTTCGGCCGACTCGATAAGGGCCGACTCTTCACCGCATACATAGGCACCTGCTCCCATTTGCAGTCTTATGTCAAAATCGAATCCTTTGCCCTGAATGTTTTCCCCAAGCAGGTTCTTGTCTCTCAGATCCTTGATCGTATTTTCTATAAACTCCTTCAGGTATTTGTACTCATGCCTGAGGTATAAAATTCCTTCTTTTGCTCCGATAGCCCAGCCTGCAATTGTCATGCCCTCAAGTACCATTTGAATGCGCTCGGTGAGCAGCACCCTGTCCTTAAAGGTGCCCGGCTCGCCCTCGTCGGCATTGCAAAATACATAGCGCTCCTTTTCTTTTTCAAGGGAGCAGAAATACCATTTGAGTCCGGTTGGGAAGCCTGCTCCTCCACGTCCGCGAAGGTTTGAGTTTTTGACTTCATCTATGACCTTTGCAGGATCCATGGAGAGAGCCTTTGAGAGTCCTTCGCCGGGTTTGTATTCACCCAGGCAAACCTCGCCTTCAATACCAATATTGTTTTGTACCATTGATTTAACCAGTGGATTGGCATTGTTGCCGTCTCCATACTGGGGTATCATAGCGTCAGCAGGCTTTCCTTCCCGCATTTGAGCGACAATTTTTTTTACTTTTTCACGGTCCAGATTTGTGAATACTACCCAGTTGATCAATGCAGCCGGCTCCTGGTCAGCCATTCCTATACATGCTGTATAATCAAGACTGATCAGTCCGTCGGGTGTTTTCTCCCCGAATTTTATACCGGCCTGCTTCTCAAATTCATCAGCCACTTCAGCCATGCCCATCATATTAGATGTTGCGCTGTTGTTCAGGTAAACTGCATATTTACCTACAGGCTCGGATGTGAAGAAGTGGTAGAAGCTTTTGGTTTCATTAACTTTAGCCTCTGATAGGCCTAATTCTGAGGCAATCAGGCTAACTGACTCCTCCGGAACGCATCTTAATTCCGACTGCACCTCCAGGAGAATGTCCATCAGGCGCTCCGGATCTCTACCGTAGGATTTAATAATACTGATAACTTTTTCTTTCATACATTAATTATGTTAGATGTGACCGATTTTTATAAAATATCTTTCAAAGCCGTAACAAAAATATATTTTATTCAATAATAAAAAAACCTTTTTAAGATAAATCGTTGCGGTTTTTCACTTTATGTTTTTAAATATCCCTCCCTTTTATGTTGGTTAATTTTGCAGTAACATTCAGGCAAAATTGCAGAAAAGTATTGGTTTTGAGTTTTGCATAATAATAGTTTTGCAGGGATAAAAAACAGGAGTTTGCTGTCTTTTATAGTCATTTTTTATTATTTAGGGTTTACTGATTTTCTCATGCCGGCATTACTCTTCTATTATCTGCCATGTAATAATTATATTCAAAAACCGGCGAAAAAATTATTCGTAATAAGCTCTTAACCAAATGAGCC
>PWHJ01000002.1 GCA_003554865.1 Bacteroidota bacterium
CGCTCAATTATATCAATTACATCCGAAACACTCGTTCTTGTAATGAAGGCAATATCGGAAACCCTTGTTGGATTGGCTACCAAACGGTTATTTGACTGCTTTTCGGCAAGTATTTTAAACATCCTCTCGCAAATAAGCTTCCCGTTATCCGACAACTCCTCAAATGCTTCATCTGCAACTTTGGCCAAAGCTCCGTTCATTTCTCCCACAGCCTCATAATCCTCAACTGTTAAAGTAAGGTCTGAATCCTCTTGTTTTATCCGGCAATCCCACATTCTCATAAGAACATATTGTAAAAAAGGAAGCTTAAAAGGTTGGTCGGCAGCTTCGCTTAAAAGTATTCTCACAAGACGGGGGTCCATCTCTGCTCCCTTTGCCCGCACCGGTCCGTTAATTACATCAAGAAGGGCCTGCTCTTTCATTTTAGGGATGAAATAGCCACTTTCATTTAATAACCCGGTTAAATCGGGGAACTGCAAAGAATCAGGCAAATAATCATGGCGCATTGATACCACAATATAAACCGGAAGATTCTCCTCCCTTTTAGCTTCGGCCAGTAGCTTAACAAAAGCTTCATAATCCTCATAAGTATTTCGGTCAATACGATTTCGCGAAACATGAAAAATCTCTTCGAAATTATCTATAACAATCAAAATATTCTCTTTTCCTTCACTTTTCAACTGGCGCAACGATTCAACCAAACCGCGCGAACTGTTACGCAGCAAAGCAATTTTTATGTTATACCTGATTTCTTCGCTATCTTCTTGTTCATATGAGAGCTCACTTTTTACAAGGGCTCTTGCTATGTTATCAACAGGGGAGATTCCTGGGCGTAAATAGATGAAACGCCATTTTGAGCCCTGCGAAGTTCGCAGACCTTTCGAGAGCACCGGCAGAATACCGGCATGCATAAGTGAAGACTTTCCTGAACCGGTAGCACCAATAATAGCAACAAACCGATGGCGAAGCAATTTTTTCAAAACCTCTTCACTTTCCTCCTCCCTCCCGAAAAAAAGGTGGGAGTTGTTCATTTCATAATGTTTTAATCCCGGGAAAGGATTAGCTTTATTAACAACTTCGGCCATTTTAAACAGACTGTGCAAATTATTTCATATTAGCAAATTATGAAATTCCTCAATAACAAACAATATATTCCAAAATCATTTTATTTGCACTGTAACACTTATAAAAAGAGGTGTTTAAGATAATGATCAAAACCAGAGGAGTAGTTCTGCAAACATAAACTCTTGAATATTAGTAGACTGGCCGCAAGTGGCTAACTGCGAACAATATGCATTTTTTTGAAGACAAAAATCGTTTCAGATTCCCAATCTCATTTGCTGATCATCGTCAGTATCTTCCTTCTCATCCATTGATTCTTCTTCCCGTTTTATATCATTCCTGTGTAAAGGTTCAAGCTCGGAAATCAGGGATACCTCATACTTTGTAAGTCTTTTACCCCTTGCCTTGTAACTTTTGACACCAATAAAATCGGCTACTTCAATTATTTCGCTGTCACGTTTTTTGTTTTTCCCTCCGAATTTGAGCTCAAGTCTTGGATACTCAACCTCCGTTATCCTTATAAGTCTTGAGTCAGGATGGTCGCCAATAAAACTTGTCAATTTTTCGGTTGTCTCAAAAGCAAACCGTTTAACATAATAATATTTAGCTTCCCCCTCGTAATAAACTACAGAATAGACTTTATCATACCTGAACTTTTCAACAAATAAAAGATTGTCTTCAAAATGATTGCTAAGATCAAAATTTGACATCCTGAATCGGCCGTCCTTTGTTACCACCAGTATTTTGTCCCCTTCATGAAACTCCCCGAGAAATCTTCCCAGACCTTCAGCATTTAATCTGGTGGTATTTTCATCAAACCATATCTTTGTTCCTCCAAGGGTTGATTCACCTTTCTCTTTCAGAACAATTTTGTGTACAGGGTGGCGCGTGAGGATATTTCCCCTGGAGTTTTTCCCTTTAATGGCAACTTCACCAAAATCCTTTTCAAATACAAGGTTTTTAAGCCTGGGTTTAGGTTTCAAAAAAACTTTTACAACTTCAGCTTCGCCATTGGGGTTGGCACTAAAATACAATATACTGGAATCTTTTTTTCCCTGGGTTATATTATACTCCCTCTCACGGGTAAGCCCGTTTATAAAAGTGCGTTTTATTATTGCCGGCCCACTACCTCCGTCACGATATATTACATTGTAAACTGTACGCTTATCATTTTTCCTGAAGACGGCTGCATGTATAACATTTTTGCCCACAAACATTTTCTCTTCCACCTTTTTAACCATATATGTGCCGTCGCGTCGAAAAATTATTATATCATCAATATCGGAACATTCACAAACATATTCCTCCTTTTTTAGTCCGGTCCCAACAAAACCTTCGGCCCGGTTAACATAAAGCTTTTCGTTCCTCACCACAACCTTGCTTGCTTCTATATTGTCAAAATTTCTGATTTCAGTTTGCCGGCTGCGCTCCTTTCCGAATTTTTTCTTTATCTGTAAGAAGTAATTTATTGCAAAACGAACAAGGTTATCAAGATGATTTTGGGTCTCACCTATCTCATTCTCAATTTCCTTAATATAATCATCTGCTTTTTTGGCATCGTACTTGGATATTCGTTTTATCTTAATCTCGGTGAGAGCAACAATATCCTCCCTTGTAACCTCACGTTTCAGCCTGCTTTTAAAAGGCCCGAGTTCTTTGTCAATTGTCGAAATTACAGACTCCCACGTTTCACATTGCTCTATGCTTACATATATTCTGTTTTCTATGAATATCTTTTCCAAAGATGAAAAGTGCCACTCCTCCTCCAGCTCCTCAAGCCTGATCTCCAATTCCTGTCTGAGAAGCTCAACCGTGCGGTCGGTACTGATCTTCAAAATATCTTTTACTCCAAGAAAACGGGGTTTGTCATTTTCTATAACGCATGAATTTGGCGAAACAGAAACTTCGCAATCTGTAAATGCATAAAGAGCGTCAATGGTCTTGTCAGGGGATATCCCCTGTGCCAGATGTATTACTATTTCAACATTTTCAGATGTGTTGTCATCAATTTTTTTGATCTTAATTTTGCCTTTATCATTTGCTTTAAGAATGGATTCGATAAGTGATGTTGTTGTTTTTCCGAAAGGGATCTCGGTAATAACCAGGGTTTTTCTGTCAATCTTATTTATACGGGCCCTTATTTTTACAATGCCGCCAC
This sequence comes from Bacteroidota bacterium, assembly GCA_003554865.1. Classification (GTDB taxonomy): domain Bacteria; phylum Bacteroidota; class Bacteroidia; order Bacteroidales; family PUMT01; genus PUMT01. The sequence continues at coordinate 3,221 of PWHJ01000002.1, forward strand.
GCAATCCCTCATTGTATTTTGAAAAATCGGCAAGTCCGCCGGTAGGAAAATCGGGAAGCAATTCAAAATCTCTGCCCTTCAGATAATTTACAGAGGCGTCTATCAGCTCGTTGAAATTGTGAGGCAATACCCTTGAGGCCATTCCCACGGCAATTCCTTCAACTCCCTGGGCAAGCAAAAGGGGAAATTTTACCGGGAGTGTTACAGGTTCTTTATTCCGGCCGTCATAGGATATCTTCCATTTTGTTGTTTTAGGATTAAAAACCACCTCAAGTGCAAATTTTGAAAGTCTTGCCTCAATATACCTCGGGGCAGCCGAACTGTCACCGGTTAATAAATTACCCCAGTTACCCTGGGTCTCCACCAGCAGATCCTTTTGTCCCAGCTGAACCAATGCATCACCTATTGAAGTATCACCGTGCGGGTGGTATTGCATTGTATAACCTATTATATTTGCCACCTTATTGAACCGGCCATCATCAAGCTTCTTCATGGCATGAAGGATTCTGCGGTGTACCGGTTTTAAGCCGTCGTCGATATGGGGAACTGCACGCTCAAGTACAACATATGAAGCATAATCCAGAAACCAATCCTTGAACATTCCCGGCAAATGCATTATATTTGGGAAATCTTCTCTTTCAGCGGGACTTCCGTTATTATCGTAACCGTTCCCGGCAGTATTTTCGTTTGCCTCTCCTTTCAGCCTTTCGAGATCATCCATTGCGTTTAGCTAGTAAAATTTTTGGATAATAAAACAAAGAATAGTTAAATCTTTACTATTTCCTCCTCAAAACTAAGGTTGTTTATAATAAATTCCTGTCGAAGGGGGGTGTTTTTCCCCATGTAGAAGGACAAAAGATCCTCCAGCTTATCTTCTTTTTTAAGTCGTACAGGTTCAAGTCTTATATCATCCCTTATAAAATGACGAAATTCATCTGGAGATATCTCCCCCAATCCCTTAAACCTTGTTATCTCGGCGTTGGCACCCATCTTTTCAACAGCTTTTTTACGTTCCTCTTCCGAATAACAGTAAATTGTTTTTTTTCTGTTCCTGACTCTGAACAATGGGGTCTGCAATATATACAGGTGGCCGTTTTTAACCAGGTCGGGGAAAAACTGCAGAAAAAAGGTCAGCAAAAGCAATCTTATATGCATACCGTCAACATCGGCATCAGTTGCTATCACCACATTGTTGTATCTGAGATTCTCGAGTCCGTCCTCAATATTCAAGGCAGACTGCAGCAGATTAAACTCTTCGTTTTCGTAGACGATTTTTTTTGTAAGTCCATAGGTATTCAGCGGTTTGCCCTTCAGACTAAACACAGCCTGTGTATTCACGTCCCTGGACTTTGTTATTGAACCGCTGGCCGAATCGCCCTCTGTTATAAACAAGGTTGTCTCAAGCCGTTTCTCGTCATCCGTATTGTAATGATATCTGCAGTCACGCAGTTTTTTATTGTGAAAACTGGCTTTTTTTGCACGTTCTTTAGCGATCTTCTTTATGTTTGATATCGCCTTTCGTTCCTTTTCCGATTCATATATCTTTTCCAGGAGTTTTTCGGCTGTTTCGGGTTTTTTATGAAGATAATCGTCCAGCCTTGATCTGAGAAAATCGGAAACGAAATTTCTCACTGAAGGCCCATCCGGTCCCATATCCTTAGACCCCAGCTTTGTTTTGGTTTGAGATTCAAATACCGGTTCTTCAATTTTAATACTGATGGCTGCAATTATAGAAGAACGTATATCTGAAGGGTCGAACTCCTTTTTATAGAAATCGCGAACGGTTTTTACAAAAGCCTCTTTAAAAGCCAAAAGATGTGTGCCTCCCTGGGTAGTATTTTGCCCGTTTACAAATGTGTGATATTCCTCGCCGTATTGATTGCCGTGTGTCAAAGCAATTTCAATATCCTGGCCTTTCAGGTGAACAATCGGATAAATGCCCGGAGAGCTCATATTCTCCTCAAGGAGACTGAGCAGTCCGTTTTTCGAGAAAAAATCCTTTCCGTTGTACTTTATAGTCAACCCGGAATTAAGGTAAACATAATTTTTGAACATTCGTTCAAGATATTCAGGAATGAACCTGAACTTGCCGAATATCTCCAAATCAGGAGAAAACTTTACCATAGTGCCGTTTGGCTCACCCGTTATCTCCTGTTCTTCTTCTTTTACAAGTACTCCCCTGGAAAACTCGATCCTTTTTATCCTGTTTTCACGAAAAGATTCGATGATGAAATTTGAAGAAAGGGCATTGACAGCCTTAATGCCAACACCGTTAAGTCCGACTGTTTTTTTAAAAACCCTGGAATCATATTTTGCACCCGTATTCATCTTGGAAGCGACGTCAAGAAGCTTGCCAAGCGGTATTCCCCGTCCCTCATCCCTTATGGATATCATCGAATCATTTTGGGTAATATAAACGGTTTTCCCGAATCCCATCATAAACTCATCAACAGCATTATCGAGGACCTCTTTTATCAACAGGTAAATCCCGTCATCCATCGATGAGCCGTCACCCAGTTTGCCTATATACATACCGGGTCTCTTGCGGATGTGCTCCCTCCAGTCAAGGGTGCGAATATTTTCTTCTGTGTAACCCGAACTCATTGTCCCTTTTGTTTATGCAAATATATGCAAAATAAAAGGCAGGTCGGTCAATCTTTTTTAACAAAGAAATTAACACAAACCAGCATTTGCCTGCAATTTTCCGTGGTGGAAGACACTGCAGCAATAATAAAGCTTTATGAAAAAGCAAGGGAAGTGTCTAAATTAAGAAAACCGGCTGCGTACATTGCAACGCAAGCCGGTATAATAGACCATAATTTATTCCTTAATGGCAATCTTTATGACATCTGAGAGATAATCTACAAAGTGAGGTGTGATTCCTTGCTTTATATAATCCGGCAGATCTTCATAATCCTTTTTGTTTTCAGCCGGAAATATCAACTCATAAACACCCACCCTCCTTGCTGCAATGGTTTTTTCCTTTATGCCTCCAACAGGCAAAACTTTTCCGGTAAGAGTAAGTTCTCCAGACATTCCTACCTTTTCTCTTACAGAACGGTTTGTGGCAAGAGAGTAGAGGGACATGGCCATTGTAATACCGGCAGAGGGTCCGTCTTTGGGTGTCGCACCTGCAGGAACATGAAGGTGTATAAAGTTTTTCAGGAAAAAATCCTTCTGTTTTTCATTTTTATGCAAAATTGACCTTACATAAGAATAAGCTATTTCAGAGGATTCTTCCATTACTTTGCCCAGCTGACCGGTTTGCCTGAAACCTGCTGAGCTGGCCCTTACGTAAGAAGCCTCAACATACATGGTTGTTCCCCCCATTGAAGTCCACGCCAAACCCAGGGCAACACCCGGCTTGTTCTTATGGTAAAGTTGCTCTTTTGTAAAGATTGGCTTACCAAGGTATTCCTCAAGATTCTTTTTGGTTACCGAAAAAGGTCCGCTTTCACCTTCAGTTTGCCTGAGGGCCACCTTTCTCATTATTTTTTTAATTTGATTCTCAAGGTTGCGGACTCCCGCCTCACGTGCATAACTGTCAATTATCGCTCGTAACCCAGCATCGCTGATCTTTACCTCCTTTTGTTTCAGCCTGTGCCTTTCGCGCTGTCTAGGTATAAGGTAGCGCTTAGCAATTTCAACTTTTTCCTCAAGGATATAGCCGGAAAGGTTAATTACTTCCATCCTGTCAAGTAACGCACGCGGAATAGTATCAGTCTGGTTTGCAGTTGTAATAAACAACACATTTGAGAGATCGAACCCCACATCAACATAATGGTCAATAAAAGCATAGTTTTGTTCCGGATCAAGGACTTCAAGCAAAGCTGAAGCTGGGTCCCCCTGAAAACTTATTCCAATTTTATCAATTTCATCAAGCATCAGTACCGGATTGGCAGTTCCGGTATTCTTCAGACTTTGCATTATTTTCCCCGGCATAGCTCCAATATAGGTGCGCCGGTGACCCTTTATTTCAGCCTCATCACGGATGCCTCCAAGTGAAAAACGGAAGAACTTTCTGTCCATGGCATCAGCAATCGACTGGCCGACGGAAGTTTTCCCCACTCCCGGGGGACCAACCAGACATATAATTGACCCGGCAACACTTTCACGCTTGATTATAGTACCAATAAACTCCAGTATTCTTTTTTTAACGTCATCAAGACCATAATGCTGCTCATTAAGTATCTTGCGGGCCTTTTTTATGTCTTTGCTATCTTTGGAATATATCCCCCATGGAAGCTCGGTAAGTGTGTGAAGATAGTTCCTGGTAACATGGAACTCGGGAGAAACCGGCTCAAGCATCTGCAGTTTCTCCATCTCTTCCCTTATTACCTTTGAAGCATCTTCGGTAAGCTTAAGATTTTTAAGTTTTTGCTCTAACTTTTCAATTTCAGCAGCTTTATCATCTTTTTCTATCCCCAGCTCCTTTTTGATAGCTTTTAACTGCTCTCTAAGAAAGTACTCCTTTTGCTGCTGTGATACTTTTTCCTCGATTTGCTTTTTTATCTTTTGCTGAACTTCGGTAAGCTGTATCTCTTCTTTCAGCAGTAAAAGCAATTTTTCGCTACGCTTATAAACATCGAAAGTCTCCAGCAGATCCTGTAGTTTTTCAGGTTCAGCTGACAATACAGAAGCAACCGAGTCCATCAATATCTCCGGCTGATCATATGTGACCTGATTCAATATCATTTTAAGCTGCTCCTGCATTATGGGGTTAAGCTTGAACAGCTCCTTTACCGAAGACATTATTGCCATTGTGTATGATTTCTGCTCCTCATCATGCTTTTCCGGCTTTTCATAATGAGGCTTTACTTCCCACCTGATAAAAGGATCGGTCTGCAAAGTGCGAACTTTTCTGAATCTCTGAAGTCCCTGGGCAACAACCTGTATTGTATCATCGGATGTATGATTGATCTTGAAGATCTTCATAATAACGCCAACATCATAAAGCCGGGACCTCATATAATTTTGCTTGTCTTCCTCTTTAACAAGAACCACTCCGAAGTACCTGTTATGCTTTTCATAGGCTGTTTTAAGGGCATCCACAAGTTCCTGGCCCGTAAATGTAAGCGGCACCGTAATATGCGGGAAAATTGGGCGGGGCTGAACAGGAACGACTATTATTTTTTCGGGTAATATTTCAGATACAACAACAAGATCGGATGGTCTTGTTCCGGATTGCTCATTTACGGATCCTTCTTCGTAAAAGTTATTTTGCTCTTTATCCATAAAGTTTTTGTTTTAATTGCTAAACAAATTATTAACCATTAATGTTTACCATCAACAAATCTGCCAAAGCTTTCAACCTTGTTTCCTGAACCAAATATATTAAACATTTTCTAAAAAAATCAAGTCAGTTTGACACTTACAAAAAAAGTTGGCAGCACTAACAAATATTTTCTGACAAAATGTTTGTATTTTGTTTATATTTATTTTTGGATACTCATTTAAGGTTTCTTTACTTTTGTATACGGCCGGTTAACAGTAAATAATTATTTCCAAACAAAACCCGATATATGCGCATTCCCGTTACACGTAAAGAAAACAGGTTTACCCCCAACTTTCAAAAGGTTATCATGAGATATTTTGATAACGGACCGGACAGAACAATTGCGCTGGTTGAGAAGATCATTGCAATGCCTGAAAATGAAGCTCATCAGGCACTTGTTCAAACACTCCGGGAATTTTCAAGACGACATCGCAACATAACCAAAAAATTTCAGCTTCACTTTGAAAAGGTGAAAGATTTTATGGAGAAGGAAAATATCCCTTTAGGTGATTTGTCGACTGAGAAAAAACTTTTGATTGGTTCTTTTTTCTCAATGGAATACTCTGTTGAATCAGCTGCATTCTTTAACCCATCGATAGTAGAATCACCTGATCAGACAGGCCTTGAAGAAGGAAGCAAGCGAATCATAGGAAGCTTCAGAGCTACCGGTGAAGGACATATCTCTTCAATTGTTTTCCACACAGGTGTGATAAATGCCAAAGGAGAAATTCTTTTTGAAAAAGCAGGAAGATTTATTGAAGAGGCAATAATTGTAAAACGCAAAAGGTACAAAAAAAGTAAATTCTGCTCAAAGCTTAAAGAGATGAACTTGCCGGAAGATGTTGTTTCATCGGTAATGGATAAGCTTGACGAGACATTTATCTACGGTGAACTTGTGCACGCTGTGAAGGAAACACTCAGGGTAAACAATACCAACACTGAAAAACAAAAAGCCACAGAAGAGATTATGTGGGTTGCCGACTCACATTATGAGCTGACTTTTTCACGGGATACTCATATCAACGAAAGGGTCATATTTCCCATATCATTTGCCGAACGAAAAGGTATTGAGGATGCCCGCTTTGTCAAATTCACCCATATGAACGGGAAAGTTATATATTATGCAACATATACAGCTTTCGACGGATTCACAGTGCTTCCAAAGCTGATCCAGACAAGAGATTTTTACCACTTTAAGGTTAAACCACTGCACGGGACAGGTGCACAGAATAAAAACCTGGCACTTTTCCCCCGTAAAATAAACGGAAAGTATGTTATGCTTTCGCGCGTTGACGGAATAAACAGTTATATTGGCTTTTCCGAAAATATTAACATATGGGGCGAACCTACTCTTGTACAGGCACCACGCTATTACTGGGAATTTATTCAGATCGGAAACTGCGGCTCACCCATTGAAACATCCGAAGGATGGCTTGTTGTAACACACGGGGTTGGTCCTATGCGACGCTACTGCCTTGGAGCAAGCCTTCTGGACCTTGAAGATCCTACCCTTGAAATCGGCCGCCTGAAAGAACCTTTATTGATCCCCAACGAGAAAGAAAGGGAAGGATATGTGCCCAATGTTGTTTATTCCTGCGGCAGTATTATACATAACAGGCAGCTTTTCGTGCCTTACGGAATGTCTGACACCAGTTCGGGCTTCTTTTCCGTAAGTGTTGACGATCTGTTAAAACGCTTGAAAAAAGGGGAGTAACCATTTTCTAGGTCAGCACTTTTTTGTAAACATTAATATAATCATCAACCATTCGCTCAACACTGAAATTCTTCATTGCCCATTCCCTGCAACAGCCTCTTTTTATAAACCGTACATTATTGAGAGCTTCCACGGCTTCTTCAATATCTGAGACCAGAAAACCGGTTTCATTATTTTTTACCAACTCTGGCATTGAGCCCCGGTTAAAGGCAATGACAGGTGTTCCGCAAAGCATTGATTCGGCAACACTCAACCCAAATGGTTCTTCAAAATTCACCGGATGCAGAAGCGCATAAGCACCACCCAGCAGGGAATCGCGCTTTTCCGGTCCGGCACTCCCCATAAAAACAATCTGCTCATCATCAATAAAAGGTTTAACCTGGCTATTAAAATAGGCTTCATCCTGAACAATTCCGGATATTATAAGCTTCATCCCGGCTTTTTTTGCAATTTCAATTGCCTCACGGGTGCCCTTATCATGGTGAATACGGCCGAAAAAAAGCAGGTAATCTCCCTGTTTTTCCCTGAAAGTAAAATCAGAGGGATTCAATCCGTTGTACACAGTGGCTGTGTAGTTAAGAAGGGGACTGCGGTCGGAATTACTTATGGATACATAATAATTTATATCGTTATAGCGGCGGTATACCGGAATTATTTTTTGAGATGAAAACCCGTGAATAGTTGTTACAACGGGAGTATCAATCAAACGTGTATATGTAAGCGGCAGGAAATCGAAATGATTGTGTATTATCTGAAAACTCCCAGCCTGCTCCATAAGGTAACTTATATGCATGCATTCTGCTACCTTTGCATCAGTTTCTTTATCTTCCTCATATCCACGCTCGCAAGTATATTGCAGTTTTCCTGAGGTCAGGGAATCACCCGTTGCAAAAAGTGTTACATCCATTCCCCGGCTGACAAGGCCCTCACAAATATTAGAGGCAACCTGCTCCCAGGGACCATAGTGCTTTGGGGGCGTCCTCCATGCAACCGGCGATAAAACGGCTACTTTAATACTCATTTTAAAAAGGTAAAGCCTTATTTGCAAAACTAAATCTACATCGGTATTCTTGGTCTTTCAAGGCAGAGATCAACCAAATCATTTATTTTGGCTACCCCGCCACACATAACCTTGTCGGCACCTCCCCAGTATATCTTCACACTGCCGTCACTTTCGGGTACGGCACCACAGCAAAATACCACATTGTGAACATAACCTGTTAGCTCATAATTCTCTTCAGGCTGAAGTATCCACTCATCGGCAACAGATATTATTACAGAAGGATCCGCCAGATCATGCAGGGCAACCCCCAGTCTGTAAACACTCCCGTCCATAGTTTGGAATACTCCGTGGTAAATATTAAGCCATCCTTTGTCAGTTTTAATAGGCGGGGGGCCCGGACCTATTTTCATTTCATCCCAATGATATTGAACAGGCTTCATAATTATCTTGCTATCACCCCAGTAACGTAAATCGGGTGACCATGAGATCCATATCGACCATGGGCTTATCTGGGAATGAGGACGGTCAAGGCGGGCGTAAAGACCGTTAATTCTTTCGGGAAAAATTACAACATTCCTGTAATCGGCTTCTGTAATAAGTGAAACCCTTTCAACAGATTTGAAATCAACCGTTTTGGCCAAACCTATTCTCACGCCATGCCGCGAATATGCACTGTAGGTAATAAGAAATTCACCTTCAATAAATGTTATGCGTGGATCTTCTATGCCGTACTCTTCGTAAACTCCGAATATACCTTCATTTGCCGGTGTCATAAACGGTTTGGGGTCTGCAGAAAAGGAAAATCCGTCACTACTGCGGGCAAGTCCAAGTATACTCCTTCCGTTCAAAAGATGAGAGCGAAAAACCATTATATACTCACCTGAGTGTTTTATAACGCCGGCATTGTGAACAGTAGCCACCTTATAGGGCACATCTTCTTTTGTAAGTATTGGATTCTCTTTATACCTTCTTACTATATCCATTTAAAACCATCTTTTCCTTACGTGATTCATACTCAAGTGCATTCAATATGGTCAGGTGCGAAATAAGATAAGCAAGGGTGCTTTCGGCCCCCTGGTTACGGTTTACTCCTGCTGAACTGAGCCCGTCACAACACCCTCCTGTTTCATGATCATACACAGGCAGTCCAAGTTCGTTCTCTCCCAGGAACCACATATAAGAGATGAACATCTTCTCGCTGTAGATATCATCGCCGGTTGTTTTATATGCCTGAAAATAAAGCATTACCATGGCCATTACATCAATCGCCTGCTGGTCAAAAACAGGGCACTTGCAACCCATTTTAAACCACCCCCTGTTGCCCACGGGAGCAAGATAACCGTTCCTGAAAGTTACACTTTCGAGAAAACGTGTAGCTTTCCTTGCAATATCAAGCGTTTCTTCATCATCTCCCACATCGGCAGCGTGGAACAAAGCAAGTGGCAATATACCGTTGTCATAGGACATTTGCTGCTCAAACCAATGCCAATCATTGTTACTACTTCCCCTGAATGCTTCCTTAAGACGCCGTGTCAGCCGCCGCATTAGAGCCATCATTTCTTTATCTTCACTGTGACGCCTTAAATAATAACAAATGCCGATAACAGTATTGGCAATTGCCTTCAGATGCTCCAGCTTTTCAAAATTGGGAACTGCCTTTAAAAAAATACTTTTCCCAAATTCATAATAGGAATAACCCGGGGCATGATGTATCAGATATCCAAGAGCCCATATTGTGCGGCCGAATGAATCCTCCGACCCTTCTTCGTCAAGAAACTGGCGGCTGAAGGAGAGAAAATTTTTGAAAGTTCCCTTCTTATTCTGCATATAATGAATATAGCTCAGGTAAATAGGCAGTAAATCGTAGGCAAGCCGTTCACGGTTTCGCATATAGGCCATCAGGGCCATCAGCAGTGCCCGGGCATTGTCGTCCAGGCAGTAACCTTCCTTCAGATTGGGTATGTCAAATTTGGCATGTTGTATAATACCGGTATCATCGGTCATTCTTTTTATATGATTTAATGTGAATGAAGGCAAAACCTGGGGATCAATAACGAACTTTTCAGTAACAGGTTTTACATAATCCTTTTTCGCCTTTTCGGCGACCTTAAGATACTCTCCCCCTATTACAGGCCACCTTAAATGTTTTCCATATTCAAAGGCATTATAACGAAGCTTTTTTAAAAGTGCGGAATCATCTAAAATCTCAATAAGGATTGAAGCCAACTGACCAGAATCTTTGAAATCGAAAATCTTCCCCCTGTTCCCCGCCAATAATTCCTGGGCATGCCAGTATGGAGTCGAAACAACTGCCGCCCCTGCACCGATCGCATAAGTTAGTGTACCACTGGTTATCTGATCTTTGTTTAAATAGGGTGTTATATAAATATCACATGCGGTCAGGTATTCAAAAAGAGCCTCCTCATCAATGAACTGCCGGGTGAAAAACACATTGTTCTCCAGCTTCAGATTCTTTACCAGCCGAACAAGGTAATTGCGGTATTCTTCACCGTCGTGCTTAAGGACTGAGGGGTGGGTATTGCCAAGTACCACGTAAAGAAGATCGGGATGCTTTTCAACTACCGAAGGCAAAGCATTGATAACTGTTTCAATCCCCTTGTTGCGGCTTAACAGTCCGAAAGTAAACAAAACCTTACGATCAGCAAATTTGAACTTCTTTTTTACCTCCTCCTGGGGCAGAATTTTGAAGGACGGAACACCATGTTCAATATGTGCCAGCTTCTGGGGATCGAGATTGTATATCTCTTTCAGGTATCTTACTGCACGCTTACTCATAACAACTACTTTTGAAGCCTTTTCACCTATTTGCTGAACAACTGACTTCTGGACAAATGAAGGCTTTTTTAAAACAGTGTGAAAAGTAACCAGCAATGGTATCTCAAGCCGGTTGATCAAAGGCAGAATGTAAACCCCGCTTTCCCCTCCGAATATACCAAATTCATGTTGCAATACACATACATCCGCATCACTGAAATTTATGAACTTGACAGCCTCCACATAATCACGCTGGTGTTCCTTCCGGATTACAAATTTTACCTCACCGGGATAATCGTACTCTTCCGCGGAATCATTAATCGCGATAACCATGGCATGCTCCTTTACATCCTTTGAGGATATATTGCCGCCAACTGCCTTTATCAGGTTCCTGGTAAAAGTGGCGATACCGCATTCTCTTGGGGGATAGGTCCCAATATAAGCTATTTTCATCTGTATCTTATTTTTTTGCCGAAAGCCAATGGGGGTTCATCACAAAGCAAATTATTTAAATCCTGGCAATAAGGGAGTTTCTTATGTGCAACTTAGTAAAAATAATATCAAAAAACAAAGCTTTATTGTCGAGTTAACGGGAAATTTGTAATTCCTTCCCTGTACTTGGTGGAAATTAAGAAGTTCCTGATGTATTTTTTTAAAAAAATAATTAAATTGCCGTGGAATGCTCAATCACATTTTATTAAACAAAAGGAGGAATTACAATGAAACAAGGCTTCCATTATTTTGTATCTTTTTTTATGATCATCTCCGGGGCAATTCTGCTGGTTTACGGATGCGCACCGGAAAAAAAAGCCGACCTGGTACTGCGCAACGGCTACATTTATACCGTTAACGATGAAACGCCATGGGCGGAAGCCCTGGCTGTAACCGACAATATTATCACGGCGGTTTATGAAAATGAAGAAGATATTGAAAAACATATCGGCAACAATACCAGGGTTGTCGATCTTCAGGGTAGTTTTGTAACCCCCGGAATGATTGACGGTCATGTGCATTTCAACAGGGCCGGAGCCTTGATAAATGATGCCAACCTTATGGCGGTTTCCGGTGAAGAAGGTTTAAGAGAAGAAATAAAAAGGGTTACTGGCATTCTGGATGAGGGTGAATGGATAACCGAAGGCTTATGGGGCGCCTATGAGCAGTGGGCTATGGGTGATGCCGGCCGGGAAAGAAGAGACGAAAGGGAAATGTGGCGCCCCCACCGCAACATGATTGACGATATCAGCCAGGAAAACCCTGTTTTCATCTGCCGTTTCGATCACCAGGAATGGTTGGCAAACGAAACTGCACTTAAAGCTGCCGGTCTATATTACGAACCGGTTGAGGGAATGGAAATTGGAGAGGAAGGCCGGCCTACCGGTATCATTTTCAGGGATACGCCTGCATATAGTGCTATGAGGGACGCAATAGAACCCAAATCACACGAAAGGCTAATGGATGAAAACAGGGCTGCTCTCAAAGCTTTAAGGGAAGCCGGAATTGTAGAGGTTCATGATATTGCCACACCCGAACAGGTAGAGCGTTTTACAAAACTGGACAAAAACGATGAGCTTACAAGTCGTATCTGGCTAAGACCCGACCTCTCACGTGGCGAAGAATTAAAGGAAAAAGGCATAGCAATGGGATTGCATCCGGAAACCCAGGAAGAATGCAACTGGCTTCGATACGGCGCCCTGAAAGGCTATATAGACGGCATTATGGGCACCCACGGAGCACTATTTTTTGAGCCCTATGACGACCAGCCTGATAATTACGGCCACTGGCGCCGCCATACAAGCGACTGTCCGGACCTGCAGGAAGGGGACATGGAAAAGATGTATGACTTGATAAAAACAGGCCTTGAAGCAGATTTTGTACCCAATATTCATGCTATCGGCGACAGAGGTGTAGCTGAAATGCTTGACCTTTATGAAAGGCTGAAAAACGAGGGTATCGATCTGACAGGTTTCAGGGTTATACACGCCCAGGTTATAAGACCTGAAGACTTTAGGCGCTTTGATGATCTGAATGTAATAGCAGAAGTAAATCCATACCACATATCCGACGATATGAGATGGATGGAGGAACGTATAGGTTATGAACGCTGTAAAGGAGCCTATGCATTCAGGTCTCTGATTGACCACGGAGCTACCCTGAGTTTTGGTTCTGACTGGCCCGGCACAAGCGCAGCACTTTATCATGTGCATCCCCGTTACTCGATTTATGCTGCAGTTACCCGCAAAACACTTGACGGAACTCCAGAGGGAGGATGGTTCCCGGAGGAACGCATAACAGTGGAAGAAGCTATTGAAGCATATACTATCAACAATGCATATGCAGCCTTTGAAGATGATATAAGAGGCTCAATAGAAACCGGGAAGTTTGCTGACATAACTGTTTTTGACCGAAACCTCCTTGAAATACCGCACATGGAAATACTTGACAGCGAGGTGGTCATGACTATCGTTGATGGTGATGTAGTCTACGACGATCTTACCAATGAGTAAAAAACAAGAATTAATTAAAAGCTAAGCCTGTGCTGTTTAACACAGCGGCAGGTTTAGCTTTTTTCTTCGCCCAGCTCAACCACAGTAACCCCCGCACCGCCACACTCTACAATTTCGTCACCATATTTTTTAATCAGATCCATCCCCCGAAGATAGTTTCTGATAACCTGGCGGAGAACACCCCCACCTTTGCCATGCAATATACGTACTTCTTTTATGTCAAGCATTATCGCCTCGTTTATAAAATCATCCGCTTTTTTTAATGCTTCTTCAGGCCTCATCCCCCTTACATCTATCTCATGACTGAAATTAATCCTGCGCTCTTTAATATTTAAAGTACGCGAATATGCAGATGAAATCTTTTCCTGCCCTTCATTTTTATTCCCGGCTCCTAATTTTTCAAGCCGGTTGCGGTTAACTGTTGTAATCATATTTCCGAATGCAACTAGTATGCTACCACGGTCAATATCCATTACTTCACCGGACAGATCCTGACCGGAAAGCTTTACCATATCCCCTTTTTTGATCTGCTGATCACACCCTTCAGCTTCTTCTCCCTCTATCTTGCTTTCATCACCTTTTAAATTCTTTATTCTGTTTTCAACCTTTTCTAATTTGTCTCTCAAATTCTTATCCCCTGACTCATCGGTCTGCAAGTTCTCTTTAAGCTTTTCCACCTTCTTCCTCGCAGCTTTTGTGGTCTTCTTTTCTGCCTGTGCCTCCCTGATTTCCTTTATGGTATTCTCAATACGGGTATTCACCGAGGAGAGTATTTCGCGGGCTTCTGCCTTTGCCTTCTCTATTATTTTCTTCCTTTCTTTTTCAGATTCTTTCAGCTCGGAATAATAGCGCTCCAGGTCGTTCATTAGTTTTTTCTCTGCCTTTCTGATATTTCTGCGCTTGCGCTCCCAGTAATATTTATCCCTGATTATGTCTTTCAAATGACGGTCAAACCGCACATGATCCTCTCCTACACGATCGGCAGCACTTTGAAGTATCTCTTCAGGCAACCCTATTTTGCGTGCAATTTCAAAAGCAAACGAGCTTCCGGGCTTTCCGGTTTCAAGGCGGAAAAGCGGTTGCATAGCGCCTGTGTCGAAAAGCATTGCACCATTGACTATCCCCTTCTCTGAGGAAGCAAAGTGTTTCAAATTAGTGTAATGCGTCGTTAAAACCCCGTATACTTTTATACGATTGAGCTGCTGCAGAATCGTTTCAGCAATGGCGCCACCGACAATCGGCTCGGTTCCCGAACCAAACTCGTCAATAAGTATAAGAGTTCTGTCATTGGAGTTTTTGAGGAAATATTTCATGTTGATCAATCTGGAACTGTAAGTGCTGAGATCGTTCTCGATCGACTGTTCATCGCCGATATCCAGAAACAGCTGCTCAAACAAACCGAATTCTGAATTCTCACTTGCAGGAACGAGCATCCCGCATTGAAACATGTATTGCAATAGCCCGACTGTTTGCAGGCATACGGATTTACCTCCGGCATTCGGTCCGGATATTACCAAAATGCGCTGCTCACTGTCGAGTGTAATATTAAGAGGAACAACTTCCTTTTCCTCCTTCTTGAATGTAAGGTAAAGTAGAGGATGAACCGCATCTTTCCAGTTTACAAGCGGCTCGGGTTTGAAAACCGGTTTGACCCCGTCTATCCGGGAAGCAAAAAGAGCCTTGGCACGTATAAAGTCAAACTCACCTAAAATATCAAGCAGCTCACAAAGTTCTTCGTTGTAAGGTCTGACGGCGTCTGCAAAATCTTTTAATATGCGTATAATTTCCCGTTTTTCGGCAAGCTCAAGCTCCCTTATTTCATTATTCAGCTCCACAACTTCTGAAGGTTCTATATAGGTAGTTTTGCCCGTAGCCGATTCATCATGAATGTATCCCTTAATTTTTCGCTTGTTTGAACTGCCGACCGGAATTACAAGTCTGCCGTTTCTAACGGCCACCGAAGCATCTTTGTCGGTAAGGCCTTCGGATTTCACATTTTTTAAAATGCTCTGTATTCGCCCGGAAATTTCACTTTCACGCGATGTCTTTTCTTTTCTTATATGCAGAAGCTGACTTGATGCATTATCTTTTATACCGCCTTTTTTGTGTATTATCTTCTCAAGCATACCCAGAATGAAAGGGTAAACCTTTACCATTTGGCCCAGTTCTGACAGCACCGGATAATTTTCAGAATTTTTACCTTTAAAAAACTTTGATATTGACCGCCCTGTTTCAAGTATAATTTTAAGACTGAAAAGCTCATCAGGTTCAGGGTATGCACCCTCCATGCGAATTTTTTTAAGCAGGGGTTGTATATCCGGAATACGTTCAAGTGGGAACTCTTTTTCAAAGCTCAATATTTTACGAAACTCTTCAGTGCGCTCTATTTGCAACATTATCTCATTGCCTTCGCACATAAAAGACATATTTTCAACACACTGGCTGCCCGCTGCACTCAGGCAAAGCTCTGAGAGCATTTCCCGAATCCTGAAAAATCCGGTTTTATTTTCAAACCCGATGGGATATATCATTTTTTACTTTAAATTTAATTCCTGCAAAATGCCCCCCATGAGCTAAAGCTCATAAAATAAGACGTATAAACATGGGGGCCATGCGGCCAAAAGAGATAAACTTAATTGACATTCCATTATACGAATATTAGTTTAATTAACCATATTTGTACGTAAAATTGCAAAAATAGTGATTTCAAACTCCAGGTACACATGTTTTATATTTATTAACAAAAGGCTTTGTAAGCATATTCGAAAAAAACTATTTTTGTAAACTGCTTGCTTTTGCAATAATGCAACACCGAATACACCAAATAAAACAACCCTATGCAATAATATTACTTAATTTTTAACAACTTATTTTGTCAACAATGACAAATATATGTTTTCACCAGTTTCATAAACCATAAACTTTATATAATGAAGCCCGAATCAAAATTTAAAAGACACCTTATTACCTCTGCTCTGCCCTACGCCAACGGTCCTCTTCACATAGGCCACCTGGCGGGAGTCTATATTCCGGCAGATATTTACACCCGATACCTTCGACTGAAAAAGAAAGATGTAATTCATATTTGTGGCTCGGATGAGCACGGTGTCCCCATAACTTTGAAAGCAAGAGAACAGGGCACAACCCCCCAGCAAATTGTCGACAAGTATCACTTGCTGAATAAGGAATCCTTTGAAAAACTGGGTATTCCCTTCGATATTTATTCACGCACTTCCTCAGCTATCCATCATGAAACTTCCTCTGAATTTTTTAAAAACCTTCACAACAAAGGGGTATTTACGGAAAAAACAATATATCAATACTATGATGAGGAAGCCGGCCAATTTCTTTCCGACCGCTATATAACCGGCACATGCCCTCATTGCAACAGTGAGAATGCTTACGGGGATCAATGTGAAAGCTGCGGCACATCACTTAACCAAAACGACCTGATAAATCCCCGTTCAGCCATAACCAACAGTGCTCCGGTGAGAAAAAAAACCAAACACTGGTTTTTGCCACTTGACAAGTATGAAAAGTTTTTAAAAGCTTGGATACTTGAAGAAAACAAGCACTGGAAAAGCAATGTTTACGGTCAGTGTAAATCGTGGCTCGACCAGGGGCTTCAGCCCCGGGCTGTGAGCCGTGACCTTTCCTGGGGGGTCCCAATCCCCGTAGAAGGTGCGAAAGGGAAGGTTATGTACGTCTGGTTTGATGCACCCATAGGCTATATTTCAGCTACCAGGGAACTGACTGCCGAGTGGGAAAAATACTGGAAAAACAAAGAAACACGGCTGGTTCATTTTATAGGTAAAGACAACATCGTATTCCATTGTATAATATTCCCCGTTATGCTCAAAGCTGAAGGAAGTTATATACTTCCGGAGAATGTCCCGGCCAATGAGTTTTTGAATCTTGAAGGCAATAAAATTTCAACATCACGAAACTGGGCTGTATGGTTACATGAATACCTGGAGGAATTCCCCGGCAAGGAAGATGTGCTGCGATATGTTTTATGCGCCAACATGCCCGAAACAAAAGACAATGATTTTACCTGGAAAGATTTCCAGTCACGCAACAACAACGAGCTGGTTGCAATACTTGGCAATTTTGTAAATCGTGCACTGGTTCTTACACATAAATACTTCAACGGGAAAGTTCCCGAGCGCAAAGACCTTAACGACTACGATATGTATATCCTTAGTGAATTGCCCCAGTTAAAAAACAAGGTTGAACATAACCTTGAGCAATTCCGTTTCCGTGAAGCGCTGAAGGAGGCAATGAACATGGCCAGACTGGGCAACAAATACCTTGCTGACACCGAACCATGGATTATTATCAAAACAGATACTGCAAGAGTTGAAACCATATTGAATATTTCCCTTCAGATAGTTGCAAGTCTTTCAGCACTTATTGAACCATTTATTCCCTTTTCTGCAGCGAAACTTAAAGCTTCCCTGAATATTGAAAAAATAGCCTGGGAAGATATAGGAAAAACCACTTTTTTGCCTTCAGGTCACACGATAAACAAACCTGAGCTCCTTTTTGAAAAAATTGAAGATAATGAAATAAAAAAACAACTCGATAAACTAATGAAAAACTCAAAGACCCAGGAAGAACAGGGAACTGATGTTGAGCCCTTAAAGGAAAACATAAGCTACGAGGATTTTGCCAAAGTTGACATTCGTACAGGAACTGTCCTGAAGGCCGAAAAGGTTGCCAAAACAAAAAAGCTGGTTAAATTAACAGTAGACACGGGAATTGACAAAAGAACCGTGGTTGCAGGAATTGCTGAATATTTTGAGCCATCAAACATTGAAGGCAAAAAGGTCTGCATACTTGTAAATTTAAGTCCGCGAAAAATAAGAGGCATAGAATCACAAGGAATGATACTTATGGCGGAAAATCCACAGGGCAAGCTTGTCTTTGTGTCACCTGAGGGTGAAATTCAGAACGGTTCAGTAGTTAAGTGATCTTTTTGAAATATTAACCGGGAAATTTACAAATAAAGAGCATACACTATTCACTTAGCAGCCATATACCAGGCTGCTTTTGCTTTTTGGCTTTTAACTCACTCAAAGCTTCATCACTTGAGGTGAAAACATCCATTGCCACCCGGAACATACCATTGTCCGCTTCAAGTATTTGAGGGGTATAACCCTCTTCTTCAAGGCTTTTCTTAAGTTCCAAAGCATTTTTGTAATAACGGAAACTGCCGGCAATCAGGTAATGTTTCCCAGGTTCTGCAGATTGTTCATCTCTTTGCACCTGTTCCCTGTAATAAAGCGCCTCTTTTTGGGAAGAGAGTTTTTCCAAAGCTTCAGCATTGCGGTCTTTTTCTTCATCAGCACGGGGTTCTTCAAGTGACACTCCGGAGTCAGTTCTCATGGAAAAGGGGTTAAGAGTGGATATTTCCATCCCCGCCTCCCTTACAATATCTGTTTTCACCGAAACATAAAAGATTGCTGCAGCAACCGGAATGCCGGCCAGTGCATACTTAACATACTTGCTGGCACCTTTCCTGCCCGTATGCTCCTTATCAAGGTAATGTTTACTTTTGCTTTGGCTTTGATAATACTCTTTCAAAGGAGGAAAGGAGAAAGGAGCCAGTCCATAGGCAGCTGTGGAAAAATTTGAATTTGGATCAGGGTCAAACTGTAAATTTGCAGACTTGTCAAAATAGAGTTCACCTATTCCATCAAGGATGATTTTTTTCCCGCGTATAAGCTTTTTTGACAAATAGTCAACCTGCGATTGGACCAGTTTCTTCGCTTCCCCATAATCCAACCCTTTTTGGGATGCTATGTGGCTTATCAATAAGCCATCATCATGATTGAGCTTTACATTAAAACTCACATATTTCAACGGCGGGTAAAACATCCCCCCTCTGCTATCTATTTCAGCAGAACGATAATTGGCAACAAACCCGCCTAATCCGGGAATAATTACACAATCATGCTGATATAGCAACTCTTTTATGTAATGAGAAAGTTCCAATTTTTTAAATCTTTTTTATTTATTACAAAATTAGTGAAAATTATTAAGCCTGAACAAACGAGCCCCCATTATTTTGATGATCCAAAAAGATCCGGATGGCAACTTATCCCTGTGCTATAAGAATTACTCTGTCACAATAACTGATTTGTTAACCATCTTGTGCTAATTAAGCATATTTTAATAAATTTGTGAACTGTCTGGCTCAAGTTAATATAGAATCAGGTTTCACAAATAATCATTATATGATATGCAAAAAATAAAAATGGTTGACCTTGAAGGTCAGCATGAAAAAATCGGCCGGGAAATTGAGGAAGCCATAAAAAAAGTGATTGACTCCACTGCTTTTATAAAAGGACCTGAGGTATATGCTTTTCAGGATAACCTTGCATCATACCTGGATGTCAAACATGTGATTGGCTGCGCAAACGGTACCGATGCGCTTCAGGTTGCCTTAATGTCACTTGATCTAAATCCGGGGGAAGAGGTAATTACAACTCCTTTCACCTTTGTTTCAACAGCCGAAACAATTTGTCTTCTTGGCCTAAAGCCTGTATTTGCAGATGTTGATCCGAATACTTTCAACATATGTCCGGAAAAAATTGAAAAAGCTATAACCCCTAAAACCAGGGCAGTTATGCCTGTGCATTTATATGGTCAATGCTGCGATATGGAAAAAATCATGGATATTGCAGACAAAAACGGATTAATTGTAATTGAAGATGCGGCACAGGCTCTTGGTGCACATTACACAAACTCAAACGGCTTTAAATCAAAAGCGGGTGTAATAGGAGATATCGGTTGCACATCGTTTTTCCCTACAAAAAATCTGGGATGCTACGGAGACGGAGGGGCATTGTTTACAAATAACAGCAAGCTGGCAGAGAAAATTACAATGTTGGCAAACCATGGGATGAAAGCCAAATATTACCAGGAAACCGTTGGCATTAATTCCCGCCTTGACACCATTCAGGCGGCCATTCTGAACATCAAGCTGAAACATCTGGACAGCTACAATCTTCGCCGCCGGGAAGCTGCAGAATTCTACGACAATGAGTTTAAAAACAACAAAAAAATTATTACTCCCCAGCGCTATGAACAATCCGATCACATTTTTCATCAATATACTCTAAAAACAGGCGGTGCAGACAGGGATGAGATGAAACGGTATCTCGAATCGGAAAACATCCCCTCAATGATATATTATCCCGTTCCTGTTCACCTGCAAAAAGCATACAAAAAATTAGGGTTCACCGAAGGTGATTTCCCGGTTGCGGAGCAACTGAGTAAAACGGTTATATCCCTGCCTATGCATACCGAATTAAATCAGGAGCAGTTGTCATATATAACAACAAAAGTTAACGAATATCTCAATTAAAGTTCAGTTAATATGAACTCTAAGGAAAATAATTTTTTTGCACACGAAACGGCTGTAATTGACCAGGGCTGTGAAATAGGAGAAGGTACACGCATATGGCATTTCAGTCATATTTTGCCGGGGGCGGTAATTGGAGAAAAATGCAATCTCGGGCAAAATGTTGTTGTAATGTCCGGTGTTATTCTGGGAAAAAATGTCAAGGTACAAAATAATGTATCTATATACACGGGAGTAATTTGTGAAGACGATGTTTTTCTGGGACCTTCCATGGTATTTACCAATGTGATAAATCCCAGAAGCGCGGTAGCAAGAAAAGATGAATACATGAAAACAATAGTCAAAAAAGGGGCGACCATAGGGGCAAATGCCACAATAATTTGCGGAAATAACATAGGCCGGTTTGCATTTGTTGGTGCAGGAGCGGTAGTAACAAAAGAAGTGGCTGACTATGCTCTTGTTTTAGGCAACCCTGCAAGGCAGGCCGGCTGGATGAGTGAATACGGCCACCGGCTCCATTTTAACAGTCAAGGAGAGGCTACCTGCCCTGAAAGCGGAGATAAATACATGTTGAAAGACAACCGGGTTAGGATTATATCCTGAGATTTCTACTTCCAGGAATCATCCCGTGGTATAAGAAAGCCACAGAAGAAAATGGCTGATTAAACCCCCGGCACTATTTTAAATTTAAACTTTAAGCCAGATGACTTTAAACACTAAAAATTTCGCTCTGATAGGTATTGCCGGATTTGTTGCAGTAAGGCATCTTCAAGCGATAAAAGATACAAATAATACTCTTTTGGCCGCCCTTGACAAATTTGACAGTGTGGGAAACATTGACGGGTATTTTCCTGATGCCCACTTTTTTGTCGAATTTGAACGCTTTGACAGGCATATTGACAAACTTAAGCGTACGGGAACAAAAGTTGATTTTGTAAGTATTTGTTCTCCGAATTATCTTCACGACTCTCACATAAGATTTGCCCTTCGTCAGGGTGCCAATGCAATCTGCGAAAAACCCCTGGTGCTCAATCCATGGAACATTGATGCACTTGAAGAAATGGAAAAGGAAACAGGCAGAAAAATCTATAATATCCTGCAACTGAGACTTCATCCCTCAATTTTGGAACTTAAGAAAAAAATCGAAGAAGACCCCGCAGAAAAAGTTTACGACATTGACCTTAATTATATAACAAGCAGGGGGAAATGGTACCATATTTCATGGAAAGGCAATACTGAAAAATCGGGGGGAATTGCCACAAATATAGGTGTCCATTTTTTTGATATGCTTACATGGATTTTTGGTGATGTAAAAGAAAATATCGTTCATCATTCAGATAAAGACAAAGCTGCCGGATTTCTGAAGCTTGAGAAGGCCAGGGTAAGGTGGCTGTTGAGTATTGATCACAGCGATCTGCCCCGGGACATTAAACAAAAAGGTCAGCAAACCTTCAGGTCAATAAAAGTAGACAACAAGGAAATTGAATTCAGCAAAGGTTTTGCAGATCTCCACACAGAAAGCTACAAAAAGATACTTGAAGGTTGCGGGTTTGGGTTAAATGAAGCAAGGGCTTCAATAGACACGGTATATGCTATACGAAACTCCAAGCCGGTAGGATTACGAGGGGATTATCATCCTTACCTGCAAAAAATATTATAAAAAAACTTATTACAAACTTAAAACAAAAATTGATGTACAAACAATTAAAAAACAAGGAAAGAAAAATATCAGTTATAGGTTTGGGCTACGTAGGTCTTCCAATTGCACTTGAATTTGCAAAAAAAATACCCGTGATAGGCTTTGACATAAAACCCGGCCGCATTGAAATGATGAGAAATAAACAAGACCCCAGCAGGGAGCTGAGCAGTAAAGATTTTGAAGAATGTGATATTCATTTTACCTCCGATCCGGAAGATCTGAAAAAAGCTCATTTTCATATAGTTGCCGTACCCACCCCCATTGACGAGCACAAACTTCCCAATCTCACTCCACTTCTCAGTGCCACAGAAACTGTAGGTAAAGCTCTCAAAAAAGGCGATTATGTGGTATTTGAATCAACGGTCTACCCCTGCTGCACTGAAGAGGACTGCATCCCTGTACTTGAAAAGGCTTCAGGTCTGAAGTATATAAAAGATTTTAAAGTAGGTTTTTCTCCGGAACGCATCAACCCGGGTGATAAAGAGCACACCATTAAAAGAATCACAAAAGTGGTATCGGGATGCGACAATGAATCACTTGAAAACATAGCTTCAGTCTACGATCTGATAATTGAAGCCGGAGTACATAAAGCCAGCTCAATAAAAGTTGCAGAAGCTGCCAAAGTGATAGAGAACACCCAAAGGGATATCAATATTGCATTTATGAACGAGCTCTCGATCATTTTCAACAAAATGAACATAAACACCTATGAAGTACTTGAAGCAGCCGGAACCAAATGGAATTTTCTGAATTTCTTCCCCGGGCTGGTGGGAGGACATTGTATAGGAGTTGACCCGTATTATTTGACATATAAGGCAAGGGAGACTGGTTACCATGCACAGATTATCAATTCCGGAAGGTTTATCAACGATTCAATGGGGGGATACGTGGCAAAACAAACTATCAAAAAAATAGTGGCTGCCGACAAGGATATAAAAAATGCGCGTATTCTCATTATGGGAGTTACTTTCAAGGAAAATGTAAGCGACATAAGAAATTCAAGAGTTGTTGATGTTTACAACGAACTGGTCTCTTTCGGTGTAAAAAGCATTGATGTGGTCGATCCTCATGCCTGCCCGGATGAAGTAAAAGAAGAATACGGATTTGAAATGAAAAACCAGATAACCAATGGTTATGACGCCGTTATAGTTACCGTTAATCATAAAGAATATGTCAGCCTTGACGGGACATACTTCAGGAAGATTTCTGCGCCTGGCGGAATACTTGTTGATATTAAAGGGATATACAGAAACAAAATAAACTTCAGGGAGAATAATCTTACTTACTGGAGCCTTTAAACTAAAACAACTGGAAAATAAAACCAAGTATGCAAAAAAAAGTTCTGGTTACAGGCGGAACAGGCTACATAGGTTCACACACTGCCGTCGAGCTGATTAATAGCGGCTTTAAAGTTGTTATAGCAGATAATCTCTCAAACTCAATCATTGAAGTGCTTGAGGGAATTGAAAAAATTACAGGCGAGAGACCTGAATTTGAAAAAATTGACCTGTGCAACCCTAAGGAGCTGGAGGCTTTTTTCTCTGAACATGACGACATTGAGGCAGTTATACATTTTGCTGCTTTCAAATCAGTGAGCGAGTCTGTAGAAATCCCTCTGAAGTACTACAGCAATAACCTGAATTCATTAATGAATCTGCTTGAACAAATGAATAAACACCATATAAGCAATATTGTTTTTTCAAGTTCATGCACAGTGTACGGACAGCCCGATAAATTGCCGGTAACCGAATCCACCCCGGTAAAAAGAGCCGTTTCACCTTACGGGAATACCAAGCGCATATGCGAGGAAATAATTGAGGATTCTCTGCAAGCCAGCTGTAAAGTTAAAAGTATTATATTAAGGTACTTCAACCCTATAGGCAATCATCCAAGCGCCCTGATAGGCGAACTCCCGCACGGCAGGCCGGATAATCTTGTGCCGTTCCTAACACAGGCAGCTATAGGTAAATATCCGGAAGTAAACATTTACGGTGACAATTATAATACTCCCGACGGAACATGCATAAGGGATTACCTTGACGTGGTCGACCTTGCAAAAGCACATGTTGTTGCAATTTACCGGCTGATTGAAGGAAAAAATGAAAATAATTACGAAATATTCAATCTTGGCACAGGTAAGGGAGTTTCAGTTATGGAAATGGTAAAAGCTTTTGAAAAAGCTGCAAATATTAAACTTAAATACCGAATAACCGGCAGAAGGCCGGGCGACATTGAACAAATATGGGCAGACCCCTCACTGGCAAACCAAAAGCTGAAATGGAAAACAAAAATACCTCTTGAAGAAACACTCCGTTCGGCCTGGAAGTGGATCCAGTATTGTAACAAAAACGGGATATGCTGACCATTTGCAATAAATTAAATTAAACACATTTTTAAAACAGTCAACCCCAGAACAACAAAAGATATGAGCACTAAAACATTGCTGATAACCGGAGGTGCCGGTTTTATAGGTTCACACACGGTGAGACTTTTTGTAAACAAGTACCCGAACTACAGGATTGTTAATATTGACAACCTTACATATGCCGGGAACCTTGAAAACCTGAAAGATGTAGAATCAAAGGAAAACTATAAATTCATAAAAGGAGATATAAAGGATACAAACCTGCTTGAGAAGCTTTTTTCCGAGTACAAATTTGAAGGCATTATTCATCTGGCCGCAGAATCTCATGTAGACCGATCGATTTCGGGGCCAATGGAATTTATTACAACCAATATCATAGGAACGGTTGCCCTTTTAAACGTAGCAAAAAAGCACTGGGAAGGAGAGTATTCCGGAAAACTTTTTTACCATATTTCCACAGATGAAGTATACGGGTCGTTAGACGATAAAGGGAAGTTTACCGAAACGACACCTTATAATCCGAGGAGTCCTTATTCTGCTTCTAAAGCAAGTTCAGACCATCTTGTCAGAGCTTATCATTATACTTACGGACTACCCATAATCATCTCTAACTGCTCGAACAACCACGGACCCAATCAGTTCCCGGAAAAGCTCATACCGCTTGCTATTAACAATATCAAAAACAACAAACCCATTCCTGTTTACGGTAAAGGTGAAAATATAAGGGACTGGCTATATGTTTACGACCATGCCGATGCCATTGATCTGATATATCACAAAGGGCGTATAGGTGAAACATACAATGTGGGCGGTGACAATGAATGGAAGAACATTGATTTGATCAGGCTTCTTTGTAGAATTATGGATAAAAAACTTAACAGAAATCCGGGTGATTCGGAGAAACTTATAACTTTTGTAAAAGACAGAGCGGGTCATGACAAAAGGTATGCAATAGATTTTTCAAAACTGAAAAAAGAGCTGGGATGGGGACCCTCTGTAGACTTCAAAACCGGTCTGGAAAAAACCGTAGACTGGTATCTCTCTAACAGCAGCTGGTTAACCAGTGTATGCTCGGGTGAATATCAAAAGTATTACGACCGGCAGTATCTGAAGCGATAGTTGAACCCCCATCAGCCTTTGGCAGACAAAATAAGATGAACAAACATGGGGGTCCATGCGGCCAAAAGAGATGAAATTAATTGACATACTATAATAACTTATTGAAAATTAGTTTAATTAGGGTTTACTGATTTTCTCATGCCGGCATTACTCTTCTATTATCTGCCATGTAATAATTATATTCAAAAACCGGCGAAAAAATTATTCGTAATAAGCTCTTAACCAAATGAGCC
>PWHJ01000036.1 GCA_003554865.1 Bacteroidota bacterium
AGGTTTGTACAATCTTTCAATGAATTACGTTAGGTTAAATAATTTAAGGAAACCGCCGTGTACGAAAGTATGCCCGGTGGTGTGAGAGGGCGGGGGAGTAATCCCCCTACCTACTCGATTATTTTTGAATAGATATTGCAGGTTTCCGAAAGCAACTGTTCCTTGTCGAGAGGTGAAACTCCTACCTTTTCACAAACAAGGCTTCCCGCCAGGTTGGCGATAATTGCCATATCCAGGGGGGGAACATTTGCCGCCATGCAAGCCGAAGCTACACTAATCACTGTGTCTCCCGCTCCCGAAACATCTGATACCTGGTGGGCTTCAGCGGATATTACCTCATTTGTTTCTTCACTTCCGAGTAAAACACCTTGTTCGGAGAGGGTTACCAGAATGTATCGAATGTTTTTGGATTCGCGGTGAAGTTTGGCGGTAGCTTTAATATTTTCAAAATCCCCTTTTACCAGCTCAGTTTTCAATCCTCCCGCCAGCTCTTTCAGGTTTGGCTTAAAAAGGTTTATGTTCTTGTATTGATTAAAGTTTTTTATTTTAGGGTCTGCAGCCACCGGGATATTTTTACTGTTTGCCATTTCAGCAACCTCTCTTATGAGAGCCGGTGTAACCACTCCTTTATCATAATCGGCAATTATTACAGCATCAATAACTGTTTTAGAAATAATGCTTTTTATCCGGTTAATTAACTCCTTTTCGGTTTTTTTTGAGATCCTTTCAAGGATTTCCTCGTCAATTCTCAGCAATTGCTGATTATGGCCGAATATTCTCGTCTTGACGGTTGTTTTGCGGTTGTTGTCAATTATTAAACCGCTTA
Organism: Bacteroidota bacterium; assembly: GCA_003554865.1. Lineage (GTDB taxonomy): Bacteria > Bacteroidota > Bacteroidia > Bacteroidales > PUMT01 > PUMT01. The sequence continues at coordinate 827 of PWHJ01000036.1, forward strand.
TTTCAAGGTTATTATCCGCCATTTGCCTGGCAAAAATAGCCTGCTTGTCATCACCGCCAAGTACTGAGCAAAGTATGGGATTGGCTCCAAGGGCTTTAATATTTAATGTTACATTTGCTGCCCCTCCGAGCCTGTTTTCTTTTTTATTTACGGATACTACCGGAATTGGTGCTTCCGGGGAGATCCTGTCAACGTCCCCCCACATGTAAGCATCAAGTATTGAGTCTCCAACAATAAGGATGTTTAGTTTGTTGAATGATTCGAAAATTCGTTTGATTTTTTTTATTTCCACGGACACTATTTTTAAAATTTTTCAAAATTACTAATAAAAATACAAGTCTCAACGTCAATAAGGGTCTACGTCCGGAACAATTTGAACGGATCTGTAACGGGGAGATGAAAGCAATTTCCCAAATTCTTTTTTTGTCAGTGATTTGGCTCGTGACAAGTTTTGTTCGCGTTCAATTTTAAGAAGTATATTTTTTATATGCAGGTTTTGTATTCGTGGTATCAGAGGGAAGTCGGGGCCCAGTACCCTTCTTCCGAAAATTTTTTGCAATGAGCCTGCTAAATCTACAGCAGCATCTTCCAGAATATCTAAATTTTTATGTTTAAGTGTAATTTTAATCAGCCTGTAATATGGGGGATATTTGAATTCCTTGCGTTCGTTAAGCTGTCTGACAAAAAAATCATTAAACCTGTTTTCAATTATATGGCGGAATACCGGATGATCTGGGTTGCCTGTTTGAATTATCACATTTCCTCTCTTGTTTTTGCGCCCGGCTCTTCCTCCAACCTGGTATATCAGCTGAAAACATCTTTCGCAGGCTCTGAAGTCGGGAAAATGAAGCATGTTATCTGCATTCAGTATCCCGACCAGGTTTACTTTTTCAAAATCAAGCCCTTTGGAGACCATCTGGGTGCCAACCAGAATGTCGATGCTGCCGGCTTCAAATTTATTTATTATATTTTCAAAAGAATTTTTCTTTCTGGTTGAGTCCAGATCCATTCTCTCAACTCTTGCCCCGGGAAAAAAAATCTTAATATCGTCTTCAATTTTTTCTGTACCAAAACCACAAGTCTTTATGGAGGAGCTTTTACAGGCAGGGCAAATCTCAGGTAAAGCAGTATATTTTCCGCAGTAATGACATATAAGACTATGAAATTGCCTGTGATAGGTAAGACTTACATCACATTTTCCGCATTGGGGGATCCATCCGCAATCTTCACACTCAAGGAATGGTGCAAAACCACGCCTGTTTTGAAATAATATGACCTGTTCTTTTTTTTTCAGTGTATGATTTATCGCTTCAAAAAGGGTTGGTGTAAAATGAGATTTCATCTGCTTTTTTTTCCCGGCCCTTCTTGTGTCGGCCAGTTTAATTTCCGGAAGAAGCATATTGCCGTAACGTTTTTCCATATTTACAAGTCCGTATTTACCGGATCTTGCATTGAAATAGGATTCAACAGAAGGGGTGGCTGTTCCAAGCAATGCTTTGCAATCCTGCAGATTAGCCAGCATTATAGCTGCATCACGCGCGTGGTAACGTGGGGCGGGATTAAACTGTTTGTAGGTGGTTTCATGTTCTTCATCTACAATTATAAGACCGAGGTTTTCAAACGGCAGAAACAGCGAAGAACGTGCTCCAAGTATTATTCTGCATAGTTGTCCGTTGGGATTCAGAACATTGTTCCATATTTCCTTCCTTTCCCTGTTGCTTAGTCTTGAATGGTATACCCCAACTTTACCACCAAAAACATTTTTTAGTCTTTTTATTATTTGTGCGGTCAGGGCAATTTCCGGAAGAAGATACAAAACCTGTTTGCCCTCTTTTATAAAATGTTTAATCAGGTGAATGTAGATTTCTGTTTTTCCGCTTGAGGTGACACCATGCAGCAAAACCACATTTCTTGCCTCGAATTGTTTATCGATTTCTTTTATTGCATTATACTGAAAAGAGGTCAGCTTTTTTACCGGCTCCCCTGTTTGCTCTTCGTTTAAGTTCAGAGGTATTTCCTGTTTTTCAACAATTATTTTTTTTCCCTGCAGTGCCTTTATTGTTTGTACTGAAGCTTTTGTTTTGGCCAGAATATCTTTTTTAGGGATCAAAGGCCATTTTTGGGATGGGTTACAATCTTCAATTCTTTGCAGGTAAGTCTTTACCAGTTCCCTTTGCTTCGGAGCTTTTTCCAGTTTTTCCAATATGCTGCACAGATCTTGACTTGTGATTTTTTCATGCAGGGAGATAAATTTTGCTGTTCCGGCAGTGGGTTTTTCACCGGGTTTCCCAATGGCAGACGTGGCGGCTTTATATACTTCACCCATTGTACACATGTAGTACTCGGCCATCCATTTCCAAAATTTAAAATGGACCGGTAAAACTGCAGGTTTTGGATCAATAACCGAAATTATCGGTTTGGTTTCATATTTTAGCGGCTGCTCTTTGTGTAATCTGTATACAATTGCCTGATAAGTTTTTCTCTTGCCCAAAGGGACCATGACCCTTGTTCCGGGTGATATTTCGCTTTCCAGATCTTTTGGTACTGAGTAAGTATAAGGCTCAGGCAGAGGCAGGGGAAGGATGAGGTCTGCATAGTATTTGACATGCTCTGCCATATTTTATTCATTGGTTGTAATTTCTGCAATTTTATTTGCCACATTTTCCATCAGCCACTTGGGTGTGGATGTTGCCCCACAAACGCCCACTGATGAAGCACCTGTAAACCACCGGGGGGCTAGTTCGGAAGGTGACTCAACATGATAGGAGTTCCTGTTCTTTTCTTTGCAACCATTGAAAAGTATTTTGCCGTTGGAGCTGTTTTTGCCGCTGACAAAAACTATTACATCGTGGCTTTTGCAAAATTCTTTTATAAGAGGCAACCTTTTTGAAACCTGTTTACATATTGTATGGTTAACCGTAAGGGGTGTTTCTGTGTCAGGGAAATGAGAACTCATGTTTTTTTCGATTTCCCGGGCAATATTGCGGTATTCTTCAATGCTTTTAGTTGTTTGTGAAAAAAGAGCGACCGGTCTTGAGAAGTCTACTTTTTTAATATCGCTTATATTTGTTACCACAATGGCATTTTTTTCAGTTTGCCCTACCAGTCCGATTGTTTCCGGATGACCCGGTTCGCCGAATATTACAATTTGCCCGTTTTGTTTTTTAAGCTCAATGTATACAGCTTTAATTTTTTTCTGAAGTTTAAGTACAATAGGGCAACTTGCATCAATAACAGTGATGTTGTAATCTTCAGCTTTATTGTATGTTTCAGGCGATTCTCCGTGAGCTCTGATCAGCATGGTTTGATTTTTAATTTTATCAAGCTCATTATGCTGTATGGTTTTTAAGCCTTTGTTTTGCAATCGTTCCAATTCAGCCTTATTGTGTACTATCTCACCCAGACAATAAAGGTTTCCGGAGCGCTTCAGCTCTTTTTCAGCTTCTTTTACAGCTGAAACAACACCGAAACAAAAGCCTGAATCCGGGTCAATGTTAATTTTCATGATCTTTTGTTTCTTTTTCGGAAAGTGTATTGTTAAAATTTTTAAGGAACCATTCCATTTGCTCCTTAAGTGTCATATCAGTATTGTCAAGTAAAGTTGCATCAGCAGCTTTTTTCAGGGGGCTTTCTATGCGGTTTTCATCAATATTGTCGCGATACAATATATTTTCCTTTACTTTTTCAAAATCCGCTTTGATCCCCTTTTCGGTCAATTCCATATATCTTCTCCTGGCTCTTACTTCCAGTGAAGCGGTCATGAAAATTTTAATATTTGCGCAGGGAAATACAACAGTGCCAATGTCACGCCCTTCCATTACTATGTTTTTGCTTTCTGCTATTTTGCGCTGAATAGTAACCATTTTATCCCTTACCGGCTTAAGTTTGCTGACGGTACTAACGTAACGGGAAACTTCAGTGCTCCTTATTGATGCTTCTACATTCTCCCCGTTCATTAATGTTTCATATTCGCCGGCGGTTTTGTTAAGTTTAAAATCAATGTATATATTATTAAGGAGTTCCTGTATCTCATCCTCTTTTACATTATTGTTTTTAATAACCCCTTCACGAATACATGCAAGGGTGAAGGCCCTGTACATAGCACCGGTATCAATATATAAATATCCAAGCCTTTTTGCAATAGTCTTGGCGAAAGTACTTTTTCCACAGGAAGAGTAACCGTCAATTGCAATTATTTTATTTTTACTTTTTAAGTTCATTGATAATGATTATGGCAGAATTGCAAAGTTAATCAAATTTTGACCCATCCTAAAACCTTCCAGATTATGCAACACCAGGGGGGCTTGTCAGGTTTTAAAATCCAATGTATCTCCCGGGGGTGCATTGGGAGCTCGCATAACAGATAGGCATTGAGAGGAGTGCGGGGTTTTTTGGATTGCTCGCCTTTTTTTTTTAATTTCGTGGAGCAAAAATTGCAATAAACGGATAAGATAACTTCCTGCAGATTAATTTTTCCCGTCGCCCCGTTTTTTAATTGCACTCACTTTGCATGAAAAAATAAAGAAAGCAGCTTTATTTTAAAATATTCGTCATGTTCTTAAAATATAAATAAATGGACTATCAAATATACAAGTCTTTCAAAGAAATTTCAGATGATGTAAAAAAAGAAATTATTGATTTTTTATATAATCATCTGGATCAGTATCGCGACAATAAAGAAGATATTGAAAAAGCCATTGATTTTGCTCTGGGTAAATCCTGTGACCTGGGAGGTTTCGTGCTAAAAGGCGAATCCGGCGGTGAAACTGCCGGTGTGGTGGTTGTTAACCGAACCGGCATGGAAGGTTATATACCCGAGAATATCCTTGTTTATATAGCGGTGGACAGTAAATTCAGAGGCAAAGGCTACGGCAAGCAGTTAATGAATGAGGCAATAAAACATGCGGAGGGTGATATTGCTCTTCATGTTGAGCCAGACAATCCTGCAAGGTACTTGTATGAAAAACTGGGTTTTACCAGCAAGTATCTTGAAATGAGATATGCAAAATCCTGACAGATATGCCTCAAGATTTTGGAACGGATTTGTTGGTTTCTATTAGGAAAGACCTGCACAGGAACCCTGAAATATCAGGGAAGGAGTTTTCCACCTCTAAAAGGATTTATACGGTTTTAAAAGGATTTCAGCCTGATGCCCTGCACACTGGTATCGGAGGCACCGGTCTTGCTGCCTTTTTTAAGGGTGCACAGCCGGGACCGTTGATTATGGTAAGGAGTGAGCTGGATGCACTTCCCATTAAGGAGGTAAACAGTTTTGAACATCGTTCCCAGGTAAGCGGAGTTTCTCATAAATGCGGTCATGATGGTCACATGGCTATTGTTACCGGCGTTGCAAGGTATTTTTCCAAAAATAGGCCTGAAAAAGGTGAGGTGATGGTGCTTTTTCAGCCATCTGAAGAGACTGGAGAGGGAGCCGGAAGAGTTGTTGCTGATCCCTTTTTTAAAGAAAGACGTCCGGATGCTGCGATTGCCCTCCACAATTTGCCGGGTTACCCCCTTAACAGAGTTGTGCTGCGCAATGGAGTATTTGCTTCGGCTTCAAAAGGTATGATTGTACGGTTGCACGGGAAGACTTCACATGCTGCAGAGCCTCAAAAAGGTCTTACTCCTTCCATGGCTGTTTCTGATATTATACGTGATCTTTCCTATTTGGAGAACGAACCGGTTTTCCGTTCATTTGTGCTTCTCACAATAATTCATGTCAGAGTTGGAGAGATTGCTTTTGGAACAACACCCGGTGAAGCTGTAGTAATGGCAACACTCAGGGCTTATGACAACAATGAAATGGATATGCTTGCGGATAAGGCGGTTGATATTGTTCAGAGAAATTCCCGTTTGCACGGGTTAAGGTGCGATGTTTCGTGGACTGAAGAATTCCTTGCCACAGAGAATGATATTCAGATTAACAATATCGTTGAACAGGTTGCCCAGAAAAACGGTTTTGATGTAACCCACATGCAAAGACCTTTTAAGTGGTCTGAGGATTTTTCATACTTTACACGGGAAATACCCGGGGTTTTATTTGGTTTGGGAGCCGGAGAAAACCATCCTGAACTTCATAATCCCGACTATGATTTTCCGGATGAGCTGATCGAAAGTGGAGTAAAAATGTTTACCGGTATATGCGAACAATTGTTAACAGAGAGTGTTAAATGGCAAAAACTTCTGTCATAGAAATAAGCAAAAGTGCTGTTATCAATAATATTAATTTTATAAAAAAGCAGTTGAACAGTGATACTTCCCTGACTTCTGTTGTAAAAGCAAATGCTTACGGTCACGGCCTTAGGGAGTTTATTCCTCTTGTAGAGATGGCCGGCGTGGGGCATTTTTCTGTTTTCAGCGCTGATGAAGCATATGAAGTTTATAAAGCAAAAAGCCCGGAAACCGAAATAATGGTAATGGGCTGGATGGATGACGATGATCAGCTGGAATGGGCAATTGAAAACGGCATAGAATTTTTTGTGTTTGAAACCAGTAAGATTAAGCGGATACTTGAGCTTGCACCCAAAATTGGCAAAGCGGCTCTTGTGCATCTTGAGGTTGAAACCGGCATGAACCGTACAGGCCTTAATCAGAAAGCTTTACAGTATGTTGTTAAAACTCTTAAGACACATCCGGAGCTTTTTGTTCTCAAGGGTATATGCACACATCTTGCAGGTGCTGAGAGTATTGCCAATCATGTTAGAGTGCAGAAACAAATGGCAAGATTTAAAAAGATTTGCAAGTGGATGAAATATCAGGGGTTTGAGCCTGAAAAAAGGCATATAGCCAGTTCTGCAGCTGCAATGACTTATCCCGCTTCACGTTATGATATGGTTCGTGTTGGGATCTTGCAGTACGGTTTCTGGCCCAGTGCCGAAACATTTATCCAGTTTGTAAGTAAAAAAGAGGAAAAACGAGATCCCCTAAGAAGAGTTATAAGATGGAAGACCCGCATAATGAGCATTAAAAAGATAAAAAGAGGTGAATTCGTAAGTTATGGTACCTCATACATTGCTCATGAAGATAAAACGATAGCAGTAATTCCTGTTGGATACTCACACGGATATAGCAGATCTCTAAGTAATCAGGGCAGAGTGCTGATTAAGGGCCACCGTGTGCTGGTAATCGGTCTTGTAAATATGAATATGCTTATAGCCGATATTACACAAATACCAAATGTAAAAGTTGGGGATGAAGTTG
>PWHJ01000079.1 GCA_003554865.1 Bacteroidota bacterium
GACAAAGGATACAAAGTATTCAAGGGTGGAGTTAAACCAAATTGGCCACGATTGAGTAGCCTTTGTTCAAAAACCGGGTGAATCCCGGCGCTAAATTTTCAATTTGGATTTTTAAGTTGTAATTAAATAAAAAATCTCAAAAACAACAGCCAAAAAGATACTTTTAATAATAGGAAACACGTTTTCAATTTAAGTGAGTACATTATAAGCTCCACTTATTGGCAGAGAGCATAAGGAACGCAGCGAAAAATTATTATAAGACAATAATTCAAGTATAATTATTTTTCTTTGTATTTACTTGACTTTTTGTTTTGAATTTAATAACTTTTGTAAGCATAATATGTCAACATTTTAAATTAAAAGCCATGGAACCTAAAAAAACCGAAAGGGCCGACATTGAAAAGAAAAAGGGTCTTTTTTTGCAGATAGGGTTGCTTACAGTGCTGATTCTCATCCTTATTGCATTTGAGTGGACAACACGCGAAATCAGGACCAGTAACATTGGTCAAATTGATGAGGTTGTAGTTGAGGAAGAGATTATCCCTATCACCAGGCAGGAGGAACCGCCGCCTCCGCCACCACCTTCACCCGTGGAATCCGAAGTATTTGAAATTGTAGATGATGATGTTGAAATTGAAGACGAGTTTTTTATAGAAGATGCCGAAACCAGAAGGGTAAGGGAAGATTTCAGGATCATTACAACTGAATTTGAAGAGGAAGAGGAGGAAGAGGGTGAAATATTTTTTATCGTGGAAGATATGCCCACATTTCAGGGTCAGGATCATGAATACTTCCGCCAGTGGATACAGGAAAACATGCGTTATCCCCAAAGAGCAGCAGAAGCTGGTATTTCGGGAAGAGTCATAGTACAGTTCGTTGTTGAGCCCGACGGAAGCATTTCCAGCGTGGAAGTAGTAAGGGGTGTTGACAGATCGCTGGATGAGGAAGCAATTCGTGTTATAGAAAATTCGCCGAGATGGGAGCCCGGCAAGCAAAGAGGCGAGCCTGTGAGGGTTCGTTTCACTTTCCCCATTAATTTTGTACTTGAGTAAAAAGCACAATTTTATATAGTGGGAACACTTATAACTGCCAAAGAGCAGTGTGTTCTCTTTTTATTGAAACAAGGGGGACAGGAGGTGTATTGTAAAAACCTCCCGTTTTTTAACAAAATTAAACGGGGTGCTAAAATTACTGTTTTTTTTACCGTTTTTCTTTAGCTTTACTTTTGCCGGCAAGGCCTCATTTAATGTATTCAAAACTCCCGGCATTGATCCGGTAATGGAATTTCCCATTCCGTATACCCCTGGAATTGAAAAAAACTATACTTTAAACTCCAACTATCAAGGTAGTTCACTCTCCTCTTCCCCAAAAAGCGGGGTTTTTATTTTAAAAGACGATTTTGAACACGGAACACTCGAAGGATGGATAAATACCGCTGACTGGTCAAACAGCACAGAAGAGCCTTTGAACGGACTTCAATCTCTTAAACATGAGCAAGGCAACGGAGTAAGCTATATTTACCGTGCCCTGCACCATGAAGATATTTCAAAAGACACCATTGCATGGCGTTTTGCCATTAAGAACGGTAACTGGATCCCTTCGGGAAACAACAAATTTTGGTTCTATCTTTACTCAGATAATAAAGACCTTACATCGGGGCCCGTAAACGGGTACGCTGCAGGGGTAAATATGACCGGTAACGACGATTACCTGAAAATATGGGAAGTTACAAACGGCACACCCGGGGAGATTGTGATAGAATCCGGCTTAAAATGGGGCTCCGCCTCCAAAGCAGCTATTGAAGTCACAAGAACACCCGGGGGCGAGTGGGAGCTAAAATACAACACCAATGGAGAATTTGCCAACTTCACCTCCGCCGGCAAAGCGGTTGCAGAAAAGCACACTGAAGCCAACTGGTTAGGAGCGGTCTTTGTTTACACACCAACCAGAGCCGGACTGCTTTGGTTTGACGATATCTATTCCGGACCTCCAATAGCCGACACTGTTGCCCCGTATATAACAAAAATGCAGGTGCAAACTCCACACAGGATAAAACTTGAATTCTCGGAAAAACTTGAAGCCGCCCCGGCCTTAAACACAGACAATTATCTTGTAAACAGAGAGTTTAATCCGGATTCTGCAGTGTTTAAAAACAATGATCTGTCAAGGATTTTGCTATACTTTAGCCCGCCCTTTGCTTGCTCAGATACAAATATTCTGGAGGTAAAAAATATAACTGACCCTTCCGGCAATCTGATGGAGCCGGAAAAATTCCGGTTTACCTTTCAGTCACTCAGGCTTTCAAACCTGAAAGTCCTCTCGGAGAAAAGGCTGCGGATTGAATTTACAAAACCGGTAGCTGATCCGGGTGCTACACAGACAAGCAACTACATTCTTGATCCGGGCGGTATCAATCCCGCTTTTGCAGAAAAGGAGATAGGCAACCCTGAAGCAGTCCTGCTTACATTTAGCGAACCTTTCATTCAAAAAACAGAATATACTCTTTCACTGGAAAACTTAGAAGACGAACACGGCAATATGATTTTAACGCGTGAAAATAAATTTATCTACTATCTCGGACAACCCCTTGATATTGTTATAAATGAGATAATGGCCCGCCCCTATCCTGTTGTGAAACTGCCCGAATATGAGTATGTGGAGCTTTACAACCGTACAGGTTATCCGGTTGATATCGGAAACTGGACCCTCTCTGTGGGAAACAGGGTAAGAGTGCTTCCCCATTATACAATTCCCCCGGGTGAATACCTTATACTGTGTCACCCGGAAGCATACGGTAAAATGTCTCAATACGGGCTCACCGCAGCCGTGGAGAACTTCCCGCTAATACCCATGGGAGGGCAAACAATCACTTTGCAGAACACAAAGGGTGAGATAATATCTGCAGTTACCTACTGCGATACCTGGTACAAAAACGATTACAAAGCTGAAGGTGGATGGTCGCTCGAGCAGATAGATCCCGCCAATCCCTGCGGGGGAAAGGGTAACTGGACTGCATCTGTTAACATAAGCGGCGGCACCCCGGGGCAGGCAAACTCGGTCAAAAACGAAAACCCCGACAACTCACCTCCCCGGCTTGTAAGGGCGGCAACATTGTCAGATTCCACAGTCCGGCTTTTTTTCAGCAAACCACTTCATCCGGGTACAAAAGAGGCACCCTCAGATTATATTGCTAACAAAGAGGCAGGGCACCCTGATTCGGTAAATTATCTGCCCCCTCACTTCAAACAGGCAGACCTGTACTTCTCCGCTCCCTTCTCCAGGAACACCACATATACAGTAACCGTCGAAAACCGGCTGTATGACTGTGCGGGCAACCGGCTTGAAGGGGTAAACAGGGCAAGATTCGCCATAGCCGATAAGGCCGCACCGGGGGATATAGTTATAAATGAAGTGCTGTTTAACCCGCCGGTGAACGGTGTTGAATTCATTGAGCTATACAACCGCTCCGGGAAGGTTATCGATCTTTTCGACCTGGTTCTTGCTGAGATAAATGAACAGGAAGATGAGTTCACAAGGGCATATACAATAGCACCGGAAAGATACCTGCTTTTCCCCGGAGAGTATGCCGTAGTGACCACTTGTGTGGAAACGCTAATAAACCACTATTATGTGCCAAGCCCCCATGTGCTGATCAAAATTGAAAGACTCACAAGGCTAAACAATGACCGCGGAAGGATCATATTAGCAGACAAAGGGTTTACAGTAATTGACGAGTTTGAATATGAGGAGAGGATGCATCACCCTTTGCTTACTGATTTCAAAGGAGTCTCGCTGGAGCGGATAAATTTCGACCGCCCCTCATCGGATCGCACAAACTGGCAATCGGCATCCCAAAATGCCGGCTTTGCAACTCCCGGTTATATAAATTCCCAATTTGCCGCTATAGCCATTGAAGGTGTGGGTGAGGTTACGGTTGACCCCCCTATATTCTCGCCAAACAATGACGGATACAACGATATAACCAACATCAGCTACGAATTCGATAAACCCGGCTATATTGCAAACATAACAATATATGACACCGGCGGCAGACGGATCAAACGTCTTGTCAGAAACAAGCTGCTGGGTACCTCGGGTGTGTTTTCGTGGGACGGTAGAAATGAGGCAAATATGCAGTCAAAAATTGGCATGTACCTTATCCACATGGAAATTTTTCATCCCGACGGCGATGTGAAGCACTACAAAAAAACCGTGGTGCTGGGAGACAGATTTGAATAAGCGGGCAAACAATCTAAAGTGAGGCAAGCATTTGCTTCATTAAAAGGGTCATTTGAGGTTCTGCTTTTTCGGCTGCCTTTTTTACATCATCGAGAGTAATCTTAACAATTTTCCCGGGAATGCCAAGATCGGTAATAACTGAGAGGGCAAAACATGGCAGGTCCATTTGCCGGGCAACTATAACTTCAGGTACCGTTGACATCCCGACAGCATCACCCCCGATGGTCCTTAAAAATTCATACTCCTTTGGGGTTTCAAGAGCCGGACCGGTCACCGCTACATAACATCCCTCATGAGCCTTGATACCGTTCTTGCGGGCAATCTCACACCCCATTGCGATCAAATCCAAATCATAAGGCTCGCTCATATCGGGAAAACGCGCCCCCAGCTCTTTGTGGTGTTTTCCGATAAGCGGACTGGGTATCAGGTTTATATGGTCATTGAGTATCATCAGGTCGCCCACCTCAAAATCAGGATTCATACCTCCGCTGGCATTTGAGATCAGAAGGTAGTTGATACCCATAAATTTCATGATCCTTACAGGGAAAGTAACCTGTTCCATCGTATAACCCTCGTAATAATGAAAGCGACCCTGCATTGCAACAACTTTTTTGCCGCCCAATATACCGAAAACCAGTCGGCCGGTATGCCCCTCAACCGTACACAAAGGGAAGTGCGGAATGGACTCATAATCAAGCGTTGTTTTAATATCCATCAAATCGACCATACGCCCCAGTCCGGTACCCAATATGATACCTACCTCAGGTTCAAACCCTGTTTTTTGCTTAACAAATAAGGTGGCTTCTTTTATTTTCTCTAACATACCTGATTATTTGACTATTAAAACGTTCTCCTTCATTTCCGGCAAATGCAACCTCAATTGACACATAGTAAAACAAATCCTTAACTTCCGGGGGAATATCATCAAACTTCAACAAACGTACTGCATCCTTCTCGGTTGTTAAGATTATTTTATTCTCATCCTCAATTTCATTGAACTTTTCAGTTATCTTCAATATATCCTTTTTTTTGAACCGGTGATGATCCGGGAAGGTTAACTCAGTGATTTTCGTGGAAATTCCCCTGAGATACCTTTTAAAATTACGGGGTGTGGCTATGCCGGTCACCATTATTATTCGGGGCTTGCTCCTTCTTAAAGAGTCTTCATCAGGATGAGGGTTATGAGGCGGGAACACCTGTCTCATATGGCCGTAGGAATAGGTGGAAAAATAAAGTGACTGAAAAGGATAGAGATTGAGATTCTTCACCATCAGCCTGCGGTCGATCGGTTTCAGCGAATTAGGCGACTTTGTTGCAATAACTATCGGCGCTCTTTTCTTTTCCCATGCCGGCTCTCTCAATCTGCCCACCGGCAAAAGGCGATCCTCATAAAACGGCCGGTTATAGTCGACCAGCATTATAGACAAGCCCGGCTTAACGTATCTGTGCTGGAAAGCATCGTCAAGTATAACCACATCCAGCCTGGGATAAACCTTAAGCAGGCGCCTGATACCCCTGACCCTTTTTTCATCAACTGCTACGGTCACACCCGGGAATTTCATTTTTATCTGCAAAGGCTCATCGCCGGCCTGCTCATCAGTTGAGTCAGTTGTAACCCATGCAAATCCCGAACTCTTCCGCTTGTATCCCCGGCTTAATACCGCCACAGCAAACTCACGGCTCAGAATTGAGACAAGATACTCCACATGAGGTGTTTTACCGGTCCCGCCAACAGTAATGTTCCCTACTGATATAACGGGAATATTAAATTCCACAGGTTTAATTACTCCCCAATCAAAAAGAGCGTTACGCACAATCACCGCCAGTCCGTACAATAACATGAACGGAAACAACAATACATTCACTATAGCCGGTCTACGCTCTCTTACCATAGCATAAAACTGTAAAAATTAACCGGCTAATTTACAAAAACTAAGCATTTTAAATAAAACAAAGCCGCAATAATTAACTAAAGTAAACTAAAAAATCCATTACCGGGGCTTATAAAAAGAAATTAAAATGCTCCAGAGCACCCCTGGCACCTCCAGCACAGGGGGGCGTAATCAATACTTTGCCATATGGGCAAAGCAAAAAAAGCCGGGGTGGTGATCCCCGGCGTCAGTCTAATAAACTCTCAGCTCAAAAGGAAGTCTGGCCTGTATACCCTGCGAACGCGCAGATTCCTTGAGCATTTCAAAATACCTGTATGAATCTCCAAGCTCATCTCTTACAATCCGCTGTCTTACATTACCGCCAAACTGCTCTAATAGCCTCTCCAAAGGATCTTTTTGCACGGGCAATGAGACAACACGGTACTCTTCAATTTCGGCCTCTTCAACAGCTATATCAATAGCTTTACTTAGTCCGCCGAAATCATCTATCAAGCCAAGCTCCCTGGCATCTTCCCCGCTCCATACACGTCCGCGGCCTATTTCGTCAACCCTCTCGATTTCCATATCCCTACCTTCGGCAACTCGGCTTACAAATTCTTCATATATACCTCCTATTTGCTCTTTAATAAACTCCCTTTCGGTTGGAGCAAGCGGACGGAATATCGACCCCATATCTGCAAATTCATTAGTTTTAGCAACATCTACCGTTATACCGAGTCTTTCTTTGAAAAACCCTTCCGCATTTGGCAACATCCCGATCACTCCAATTGAGCCGGTGATGGTATGGGGATTGGCAACAATCCTGTCCGCACCGGCTACAATATAATATCCCCCCGATGCTGCAACATCGCCCATTGATGCAATCACAACTTTTTCCTTTGAAGCCTCCTTTACCTCACGCCATATTACCTCAGAGGCAAGAGCACTGCCACCCGGTGAGTTTACCCTGAGTACGATAGCCTTAACATCGGGGTCCTGTCTCGCCTCACGCAATGTTCTTGAAATGCGGTCGGGTCCGATCATTTCCTCTCCGCCTTCACCCATAACTATAGGTCCCTGTGCATAAACAACCGCGACCTTATCGTCCGGAACACCTCTCCCTTCACTTTTTTTAGGTACATCAATATACCTTGAATGCTTAACGGTTCTCAAATCCTCGTCCTCTTCAATGCCGGTCAGCTCCTTCAGTTTCTCTATAATCTCATGCCTGTATTTTAGTCCATCGACAAACCCATGTTCCAAAGCTTTGCGGTCATTTCTGATGGTAAGGTCGGAAGCATAAGCGTCCAGAGTCGACACATCAATGCCGCGGCTGTCAGATATACTCTCAAGGATGTGATCCCAAATGGAAGAAAGGTATGTCATTATCTGCCCCCTGTTTTCAGGGCTCATCTCTTCCTGAACGAAAGGTTCCGCAGCACTCTTGTAATCCCCGTGCCGTATAACCTGCGGGTCAACACCCAGTTTGTCAAGCGTGCCCTTGAAAAACATTATCTCCGATCTGAGTCCCTGAAAACTAATGGCACCTGTCGGGGTAAGAAAAACCTCGTCTGCAACCGAGGCCAGGTAATAAGCCGGTTGAGTATAAACATCGGAAGAGGCAACTATAAACTTCCCGGACTCCCTGAAGTCCTCCAGCGCTTCCCGGATTTCACCAAGTGTTGAAAGCCCTGAGGCGGGCATCGATATCTCAAGGAAGATCCCCTCAATATTGTCATCATTTTTAGCCTTCTCAATATTGTTTAAAATATCGTTAAGTCCGAGTTTTTGTCTCAGGCCCATAGTCATAAAATCAAAGCTGTCGAAAGGATCTTTAGAGCTCCTGTCCACTATCGGGTCATCAAGCTCCAGATGGAGAAGGGTTTGGGGTTTCACTTCCGTGGGTTTATCTGTTGAAGCGATCATCACCCCGATAATCCCTACAAAGATAAAAAAAACGATTACCATGGCGGCTACAACACCCAGAAATGAGGCAAGCAAGTATTTAAAAAAACTTTTCATAAGCTTTAAGTTTTAAGTTATTAAATTAATTTTCAGTTATTTATGACCACTTATCTTTTCTTCGGATGATGACGAAATCGGGATATTAAAAATAACGAAAATTTAACAAAGCATTTGCAAAACATTTAACTGTAATACAAAAAATTTAAGGTTTGTCTTTAATTTTGACCTGGTTTAATTTGAAAATAAATGGCCAGACTCTATCTACTTCTGGGGGGGAACCGCGACGACCGGCTCGCATATCTTAACAGGGCCGCCGCTCTTGTAAGCAAACACATTGGTATCATTGAAAACAAATCTTCAATTTATGAAACAAGGCCATGGGGTTTTAGTGATACCACCAATTTTTACAACAGAGCGCTTATAGTCAGATCCATCCTGGAACCAAAAAAAGTCCTTGAAACCATAAACTCCATTGAAAAAGAGCTCGGAAGGGAGCGCAGGGATGAGAAGTACTCTTCGCGTACCATAGACATTGACATAATTTTTTATAACGATCTTATAATCGATGAAGAAGATCTTATCATACCCCATCCGAGAATGGAAAAAAGACGGTTTGTGCTTGTCCCATTTAACGAAATTGCTCCCGGTAAGTTGCATCCGGTTCACAAAAAGAGCGTGTCAGAACTTTTAGCCGAATGCAAAGATAATTTACCGGTAAGACCGCTTTGATTGTTAAGGAAGCTTTTAAACACATTGCCTGCCTACAACATTCCCTCATCAGCAAAACTCAAATAGGAATGATCGCTTACAATGATATGGTCCAGTATCTTCATCTCCATAAGATCCGATGCAGCCACAAGCTTTTCTGTAATACCCCTGTCGGATCTGCTTGGTTGAAGATTTCCGGAAGGATGATTGTGGCAAAGGATTATCGAAGATGCCGAATACAAAAGAGCATGTTTAAGGATAAGTCTGATGTCGGTTACGGTTCCCGCTATACCACCCTGGCTTACCCTTTTTTTCTCAATCACCCTGTTCGAGCGGTTTAGGAGAAGTATCCAGAACTCCTCATAAAGGAGATCGCACAGTAAGGGATGAAATATTTCATATACTTCACGGCTTGTTGTGATCTTCGGTCTCAGATTGTTGCCGCTGTTTTGCCTTCGCCTGCCAAGTTCAAGGGCTGAAACAATTGACAATGATTTTGCAAGTCCCATACCTTTGAAGCGGGTAAATTCCCTTACCGACCATTTTCCCATCTCACTGAGGCTGTTCCCGGCCTCACTGAGAATTCGCTGCGAAAGCTCCACGGCTGTTTCGCCTGTATTGCCTGAACCTATCAGAATTGCTACCAACTCGGGATCACTGAGAGAAGAGGCCCCATGGGCAAGCAGTTTTTCACGGGGACGGTCATTTTCGGAAAGCTCCCTGATTCGTAACCTATTTTTTTCTTTCATTAAATGAATATTTAATTCAATATACGAAAAAAAAGGCAAAAAAAAACCTTCCCGGCATGGGAAGGCTCATTTTTAAAAGATATTAAATCAACGCTACAGACTTTTCACCTTTTTTGCAAGGCTCGATTTAAGATTGGCTGCCTTGTTGCGGTGAATTATGTTTCTTTTCGAAAGTCTGTCAAGCATGGAAACAACCTTCGGGTACATTTCCTCGGCTTCCTTCTTGTCGGTTGACAAGCGAAGCTTTTTTACCGCATTCCTTGTTGTTTTGGCATAATACCTGTTGTGCAGCCTCTTTTTTTGGTCTTGCCTGATCCTTTTTTCCGCTGATTGGTGATTCGCCATTTCCTTTCTCTCCTGATTTAATATATCATTTTATTAGTTAGCAGTCCGTAGGGGAATCGAACCCCTGTTACCAGGATGAAAACCTGGCGTCCTAACCACTAGACGAACGGACCGTATTTTGGATTGCAAATATATAATATTTTTTTTTTCTGCAAAAAATTTCAACGTTTTCGATAAAAAATAACGCAAATAAAAGAACTTAATTGTTTTAGGACATTCCCCACAATTGCAACCCTTTAGGCCACACACCCACAAATATGCTGCAAACCAGACAATTACGCCCTCTTTAATTTTTTAATAAAATCAAAAAGGAATCCTGTAAAATATATAAAAATTAAATCCCAGCGTACTGGACTGGCCGCTCAAACCATACCCCGGAATATGCCACTCCTCCATATTCTCCTCTTCTCCCCTTTGAAGCAAAACCTTACCCCTCAGTGTCCACCCGATAAAAACATCTGCAAAAAGCTCGGTCTTCAGAGAAAAGACCCCTTCAATCCAGTGCGAACGCAGATTATTGGCCGGCATTATTCCCCTGTAGTCGCCCCAGTAATCATCTTCAACCAAAACATTTTTGCCTTTATGTCGGTATGTTGAAAAACCGTACCTGAAACCGGTTGCAATAACATCATTTTCAAAGCTGTAAATACTGTAATCTACACCTGCCCTTGTATACAAAGCATCCTGAGATAATTCGTAGCCTGGTCCGGTTCTTATATGATTAACATATCCGGCATCAGCAATAATAAAATAGTCATCCCCCCAGGTCATATCGGCAGTAAATCCGGCATCAATCCCCTCACCTTCCATAAACGAAAGTGCTGCACTGCTAAGATCAAACCCGATACGAACTCCCCTCTCCTTTTCCCCTTCACCGGAAAAAGCGGCAACAGGCAGCATTAACAAAATGCTAAAAATAAACTTTAATATGCTTTTCATACCGGTGAGTAATTTTTGTTCTTACAACATCAATTGAATCGATGAAATTTGTGGTATAACCATAATCTTTAATTTCAAAATGAAGAATATATCCGCATTCATATGAATAGAGAAAAGGAGTTTCAGTGTGGTGAAAAGTAAGAGTATCAGCCATATCACCGACCTGCATTACAAAACCGGTTTCCTCCGAATTGCCGTCAAGAAGCAGGGATATTCTTCCAACATCTGCATTTTCATACAACAGGCTGTCTTCCCTGCCAACCCCATATACAGATACACCCTCAAGGGTTACTTCCAGTTCCTCTTCATCTTCAATAGTGAAAAAATCGGCATTCAGCATTGTCTTCGGCTTGTGATAGCACTCTTTTTCACATGAGGAGATCACAACCAGCAAAATAGCTGTCAATATCAGTAACCTTTTTGTCATAATAAAGAGCTTATGCCGTAACACCCTGCTTCCCTCAACATCCAGCCGCTTATTCCCTCACCGCCCTGCCTGTCCCCTCATCGCCCTGTAAATGTGCTTTTTGGAATAAAAAACAAAGTTACAATTATACGCCTATTCTGCAAAAAAACAAACAACAACAATCCTTCCGGGAAATGCTCCCGGCCGGTTACATTAAAAAATTTTTAAAAAATCACCTTGTGAAATAATACTTTACATTTTGATTATCTTTGCTCGCATAAAAAATTCTTTCACAAAAAAATGCAAGAAAAAGATTTGGTAAAACCATACGGGAAAAGGCAACCGGAATTTGATCGCCGCTATCTGCAAATGGCCAGGATATGGTCTGAAAACTCATATTGCAAAAGGCGAAAAGTCGGAGCCCTGATTGTAAAGGGTAAAATGATAATATCCGACGGCTACAACGGAACACCCTCGGGATTTGAAAATATTTGCGAAGATGAAACAGGGAAAACCAAACCTTATGTACTGCACGCAGAGGCAAATGCCATATCGAAGGTGGCCAAATCAAATAATAGTAGTAACAACTCTACGTTATATATTACTGCAGCACCCTGTATAGAATGTTCAAAGCTCATCATCCAGTCAGGTATCAAAAGGGTTGTTTTTTCCGATGAATACCACTGCAATGAAGGCTTCGAGCTATTAAAGCGTGCAGGCATAGAAGTAATACAAATTCAATTATAAATCGATTATGCGGTTCAATTTCGGGAAAGCAGGAAGCTACACTCCACTTGTCATTGCACTTGTTTTCATACTAGGTATGCTGATAGGGGTAAACCTTGTCAACGTTGAAACAAGAAGGCCATTTGTAATACAAACCGAGCAGGATAAAATATCCAACATATTAAACTTTGTTGATGAAAAATATGTGGACCCCGTTAATATAGACGAAATCGTAGAAAAAACCATCCCTGCTATCCTTGATAACCTTGACCCGCATTCTGTTTACATTCCCTCAGAAGATGTGCAGGAAGTTTCAGAACCCCTGGAGGGCAGGTTTGACGGCATCGGGGTTCAGTTCAACAAGCTACAGGATACGGTGGTGATCATACAAACTATTCCCGGTGGACCATCAGAGCAAAAGGGGATAATGCCCGGCGACCGTATAGTAGAGATAAACGATACCGTTGTTGCAGGTGTTGAAATGGATGACGAAGATATAGTAAGCCGTTTGCGCGGACCAAGGGGCACTGAAGTTAACGTGGGTATCGTTCGTCCTAACTTCCCCGGAAAAATTGAATTTACAATTGAACGTGATGAGATACCCCTTTACAGTATTGATGTTTCATACATGATAAATGATGAGACCGGCTATATTAAGATCAGTCAGTTTGCCCAAACCACATTCCAGGAATATGTTGAAGCTGTCGAAAAGCTTAAAGAGGAAGGGATGCAAAAACTGATAATCGACCTGCGCGGCAACAGCGGAGGGTATATGGATGCTGCCACAAATATAGCAGATCAGTTTTTCGGTGACGAAGAACTGATCGTATACACCGAAGGAAGGTCTGTTCCCAGAACCGATGTTCATGCCCCCTCCCGCGGAGTCAACCTGGACACTGAAGTGGCTGTAATCATTGACGAGTGGAGCGCATCGGCAAGTGAAATACTTGCCGGGGCAATACAGGACAATGACCGCGGCACCATAGTGGGACGACGCTCTTTTGGAAAAGGGTTGGTTCAGTCGCCTACCACTTTATCAGACGGATCGGTACTTAGGTTAACCGTGGCGCGCTACTACACACCCACGGGAAGAAGCATCCAAAAACCCTATGATGAAGGAGTCGAAGAGTATTTCAGAGACATTGAATCACGTTTCCTCGAAGGCGAATATGACAGGCCCGATGAAATAGAATTTCACGATTCGCTCAAGTACGAGACTCCCGAAGGCAAAACAGTATATGGTGGAGGAGGCATAATGCCGGATATTTTCGTGCCCCAAGACACAACGGGAATGAGCGATTACTTTGCAGATGTAACACGACAGGGACTCATCTACAGGTTTGCCCTTGATTATGCAGACCGCCACCGCGAAAACCTGAGGGAATATGAGACAGCAAAAGAAATAAGCAATTATCTGGATGCCCAAAACCTTGTGAATCAGTTTGTCAGCTTTGCACAAGAAGAGGGTATAGAGCCCAGAGAAGATGAAATTAAAAAATCCGAAAAAGTAATACGCACCCAATTAAAGGCCTATATTGCCAGAACTCTAATAGACAACAAAGGATTTTACCCCATAATGGAGGAGATAGACAAAACCATTCAGGAAACCATCAGGGTGCTCTCCGAAAAGTAGAGATATTCACCTTAAGGCTTTAGAGTTTTTAAGCGAACGGCAAGTGTCTTTGCCATAGACGCAATTGTAATCTTTTTTTAGGCAATTAGAACGGTTTTGAAAAATAAAATTCCGTCCGGTTATTTAATAACCTCCCCATTTTTCCGGGCTTTTGCCGCATTGACCCAACCAATATTTTATTTTAAACCTTTCCCGGTGTAAAATGTCAAAGTAGATGAAAAACGGTAATTACCAAATTAGTTAATGACATTAAAAACAAGAGCTATGAAAAAGATTACAAAATTTTCAATAATCCTTATTGCCCTTTTAATGATTGCAGGATTAGATTCATTCGCCCAAAGGGGCAGGGGCATGACTGAGAGAAGGGTGGATCAGGGCACAACCTTTGTATGCCAATACATCCCAAATCTCACTGAAGATCAGCAGGAGCAGTTAAGTGAGCTGCGCACCGAGCACCTTAAAGAGATGCAGGAGTACCGGAACAAAATAAACGAGAACAGGGCAAGGTACCGCACTCTGGTAACTCAAGAACCCGCAGACAGGGGTGCCATAAATGAAAAAATTGATGAGTACACAGAGCTCAAAAATCAGATGATGAAATTACAGGCGGCCCACAGGCAACAGATCAGGGAACAGCTTACAGAGGAGCAGAAAGTTTACTTTGATGCAAGAGCCGGACGCAGGGGCAGTCATGCAGTATCACAAAGACGCCCCGGTGGACGGGGGCACAGCGGCCATCCTCAAAGAACCCCCGGTTCAGGAAGGGGGTGGTAAACCAATCATATAGCAGTTTTGGGAAAATGCGAAAGCCGGAGAGTAAAGCACTCTCTCCGGCTTTTTTTAATGATAAAAATCATTAGCATAACTTGCCCTTAAGAGTTATTTTTGCATAAAACAAACACATTTCCACCTATGGCAGATAAACCAAAAGAAAAGCTCTTTCGGGAGTTTCCTCCCGTGTCGACTGAAGAATGGGAAAGGGCTATTGAAAAAGATCTGAAAGGGGCAGATTACGAAAAAAAACTCGTTTGGAAAACAATTGATGGGATAAAAGTAAAGCCCTACTACCGCTCAGAGGATACAGAAAATTTACCCCACAAAAAAGCCGCCCCCGGCGAATTCCCATACATAAGGGGAACTAAGCGGGAAGGTAACAAGTGGTACATTCGTCAGGATATAAATGTGGGCAGCAACCCGCAGGAGTCCAACTCTGAAGCACTGGACATGCTTATGAGGGGCGCTACTTCCATAGGGTTCATCTTCGATGAGGAAAGTAAAATTAAAAAAGGCGAGATAAAACAACTGCTGAAGGATATTCATCCCGAAGCAGCCGAGATCAACCTCATCACCCCCGCGGATCCCGGAGAAGCTCTCAGCCAGTTTCAAAACGAGTGTGCTGAAAGGGGTATCAATTTATCAGATATCCGGGGATCGGTTGAGTTTGACCCACTGGGCTATCTTTCGGTAACCGGAACATGGCCAGGCAAAATTGACAACCCCGCTGAAACTGCTGCCGCCCTTGTTAAGGATTCCGGCAATATGCCCGGGTTAACCGTACTGACAGTTAACGGCAGGCATTTTCACAATGCGGGAGCCTCTTTGGTTCAGGAGCTTGCATTCGCCCTCTCTGTTGCAAGTGAATATATCGACTATCTTGGCGAAAAAGGTATATCACCCTCCGATGCGGCGGCCAAAATACGCTTCAGTTTTGCCACAGGACCGAGCTATTTTATGGAAATAGCCAAGTTCAGGGCTGCGCGCGTTCTATGGTCAAAGATACTTGAAGCATGGGATGTGCCGCCACAAATTGCCGGCAGGATGCATATACATGCCACCAATTCAGCCTGGAACAAAACCGTGTACGATCCTTATGTAAATATGCTCCGCAGCACAACCGAATCGATGTCGGCCGTTCTGGGCGGCATAAACTCCTTTACCGTTCAGCCGTTTGACAAAACCTTCAAAAAACAACCATCCGGATTCGGAAAACGCGTAGCAAGGAACACCCAGCTTATATTGAAAGAGGAGGCTTACCTTGACAAGACGGCAGATCCCGCAGGCGGTTCCTACTATATAGACACCCTAACCGCCTCGCTTATGGAGGAGTCATGGAAGCTCTTTCTTGAAGTGGAAGAAAAAGGCGGATTTTTCGAAGCCCTTAAAAATGATTTCATTCAAAACCATATAGAGGAGACGGCCCGGCAAAGAGACAAAAATATTGCCACTCGCCGCGAAACACTTGTTGGAACAAACCACTATCCTGATTTATCTGAAAAAGCATCAGAAAAAATTGACCCCGGTGTTGTGTGGCCCCCGCAAACAAAAGCCTCAAATCCCCTTGTAAGGCCGTTAAAACTATACCGCGGGGCAATGGCATTTGAAGAGTTGCGACTAAAAACCGAGAACTCATCCAAAGCCACACCCAAAGTCTTTATGCTCACCTGCGGCAATCTTACCATGCGTAAGGCTCGTGCCGGGTTTGCCTCATCATTCTTCGGCTGTGCCGGTTTTGAGATAATCGACAACCTGGGATTCAAAAGCGGGGTCGAGGGAGCACAGGCAGCTCTTGAAAGCAATTCGGATATAGTGGTTGTATGCAGCTCCGATGAGGAATATCCCGCACTGGTTCCGCAAGTCATTGAAAAAATTGGTAAAAAAGCTATTGTGGTGGTAGCCGGGTACCCCAAAGAATCGGTGGAACAGCTCGAAAAGGCGGGGGTACGCCACTTCATCCACCTTAGATCAAATATGCCTGAAAAGTTGAAAGAGTTTCAAAAAGAGCTTGGTATAAGGTGAAGCCAACTGAATACTTATAAAAACATCGCAGCCAAAAAGTTCTAAAGCATATACGGCCCAATTCAAACTGATTGTCAGAAAACATAATATATATTTGCAGATATGAAGCCAAATTTTAAAAACATATCCATTCATTCATCAGGCAAGACCTCAGGGAAAAACTCCTCCCTAAAGGGGTCCGGGGAAAACAAAAGCTGGCTCACACCCGAGCAGATTCCAATCAAACCGGTTTACACTGAAGAAGACCTGATGGAGATGGAGCACCTTAACTATGCAGCCGGTGTTCCGCCTTTTCTAAGGGGGCCATATTCCACTATGTACAACCTGAGGGCATGGACGATAAGGCAATATGCAGGATTTTCAACTGCAGAGGAGTCCAACGCCTTTTACCGCCGTAACCTGGCTGCCGGGCAAAAAGGCTTGTCGGTTGCTTTCGACCTTGCCACACACCGCGGATACGACTCCGACCACGAACGCGTTGCAGGTGATGTAGGCAAAGCGGGGGTTGCTATCGATTCGATCCTCGACATGAAAATACTTTTCGATGAGATCCCCCTTGACAAAATGTCCGTTTCAATGACCATGAACGGTGCGGTTTTGCCTATAATGGCCTTTTACATAGGAGCCGCACAGGAACAGGGTGCATCGCTTGAAGAGCTGACCGGCACCATTCAGAACGACATTCTGAAGGAATTCATGGTGCGCAACACTTACATTTACCCGCCCGATTTCTCCATGCGTATCATTGCCGACATATTCGAGTACACATCCAGGAATATGCCCCGTTTCAACTCAATAAGCATCTCAGGTTACCACATGCAGGAAGCGGGTGCTACAGCCGATATTGAACTGGCTTATACTTTGGCCGATGGACTGGAATATTTGCGCACAGGCGTGGATGCCGGAATAGATATTGACGCATTTGCCCCCAGGCTTTCATTCTTCTGGGCTGTTGGGATGAACCATTTTATGGAGATCGCCAAAATGCGCGCTGCCCGGATGCTCTGGGCAAAACTTGTAAAAAAGTTTGAGCCCAAAAATCCCAAATCACTCACTCTTCGAACACACTCTCAAACTTCTGGTTGGAGCTTAACCGAACAGGATCCTTACAACAATGTGGCACGCACATGCATTGAAGCACTTGCCGCTGCACTGGGCCACACACAATCACTTCACACCAACGCGCTCGACGAGGCCATAGCGCTGCCGACCGACTTTTCCGCAAGGATAGCACGCAATACCCAGATATACCTGCAGGAGGAAACAAACATCTGCAAAGCGGTTGATCCGTGGGCAGGCTCTTATTACGTTGAAAAGCTGACCCATGAAATAGCACACAAAGCATGGGATTTGATACAAGAGATAGAAGATCTGGGAGGAATGGCCAAGGCTATTGAAACAGGAGTTCCTAAAATGCGTATAGAAGAAGCAGCTGCCCGCAAGCAGGCGCGCATAGATTCGGGTAAAGACATTATAGTGGGAGTAAACCGTTACAAACCTGAGAAGGAAGAGCCCATAGAAATACTGGAAGTGGACAACACAGCTGTCCGTCAAACCCAAATCGAAAGAATCAAAAAACTTAAAGCAGAGCGTAACGAGGAAGAGGTACAGGCATCCCTTGATGCTATAACTGAAGCATGCCGAACCGGCAATGGCAATTTGCTGGAGCTCTCAGTTGAAGCAGCCAAAAAGCGCGCCACCCTCGGTGAAATCTCCTACGCCTGCGAAAAAATTGTAGGGAGGTACAAAGCAGTGACACGATCAGTTTCCGGAGTCTACTCCTCTGAATCCAGGGATGATGACAACTTCAGAAAAGCAACCCGGCTGGTTGAGGAGTTTGCCGGCCTCGAAGGACGCCAGCCTCGAATAATGATAGCCAAGATGGGGCAGGACGGCCATGACCGCGGAGCCAAAGTAGTGGCAACAGGATATGCCGACATAGGGTTTGATGTAGATATAGGACCGCTTTTCCAGACACCTTCAGAAGCGGGCAAGCAGGCAGCGGAAAACGATGTTCATGTTCTGGGCATTTCAAGTCTTGCCGCGGGACACAAAACCCTTGTCCCCCAGGTTATCGAAGAGCTGAAAAAACTGGGAAGGGAAGACATAATGGTAATTGCAGGAGGCGTCATACCGACACAGGACTATGAATTCCTCTACAATGCCGGGGTAGCCGCCATATTCGGACCCGGTACACCGATTCCCGAAGCTGCCATAAAGATCCTAAATATACTCATTGAGAGTATAAGCGAATAAAGGAGGCAGGGGTTAAATAATGAGAAATGCCCTGACCCGGTATAACCCGGAAATAAATTAAACTTTATGCCGGCATAGTACCATATAGTTAAATATTTCGTTATTTTGGAAAACACCGTTTTTCAAAAAATATTTACATCAATGCAAAAAATAATAATATTGCCGCTTCTCCTCCTTTTTACCACGGCGGCATTCACTCAGGAGCTCAACAAGGTGATTTACGACGAAGATGCGGAAGAGGAGATACTTCTGGGGTACAGTGATATAGACGGGCTAAAAAAGGAACCTTTTGCCTCATGGTTCAATCCTCGCTACGAAAGCTATGAAACTGACAAGTCCACTATCGAAGAACTTGACACCGGGAAGCTTGAAAATATACACATAATAGCAGTAATAGCAACCTGGTGCAGTGACACCAGGAGAGAATTGCCACGTTTCCTTAAAATACTTGAAAATATCGGGTTCAACCTTCACCGTCTTGCCATGATAGGAGTTGACAGCTCCAAGGAGGATGCAGGGGAGTTTGACATATCCGGCCTTGATATTGAATACGTCCCCACCTTTATATTCTATGAGGGGGACAAAGAGCTGGGGCGCATAACCGAATTTCCCGAAGAATCACTGGAAAAGGATATTAAGCAAATCCTTTCCCGGTAAAAAAGCAACAGTTTTCAGCACTATTTATCATCATATTGGAGTGCCAAAATGGAACAAGAGAATAAAAGAAAAGCCATTAGTGGCCTTGCAGCGGCAGGATTTATCCTGGGGCTGATAGCACTTTTGGTTTCAATTGTTCCGTGCCTTGGCATGTACGCACTAATACCCGGCATAATCTCCATAATACTGGCAATTACCGCGTTTGCCAAATGCAGGGGTATTGCTAAAGCGCCGCGCGGACTGGTCATTGCAGCCCTTATCATTTCCGTTCTCGGCACCTCAATCGGCACCTGGCAGTTTATTATCATAAGGCAATCCACCTCAAGGTTCGAACAGGTAGGATTCGATATAAGGGAAATATTCCGCATTGACACCACAAATCAAATAGATGAACTAAAAAGGATTGAAAAGGAAGAGGAAGAGGAAGAAGAAAGCGAAGTTGAAGAACTTATCAGGAAAATTGAAGAAAAAGACACGCTCAACCCGGAGTGAACCATGAAAAAAAATATGCAGCCAGAATCATATTCCGCAATGTTCACCCCTTATCAGCCGGTTAACATTTCCATTGCTGCAATAATACTTGGAATTTTTTTATACTCGGCACTTTTCACCCCCGGCGAAAATACTCATCCTGTCCGCTGTGTGTATATAGAATACGCCGGCACCTCTTGTCCCACATGCGGATTATCTGAAGGCTTTTCACAAATGGTCAGGGGAAATTTAGCCGGGGCCAGAGAGAGCAATGTCAACACCATACCACTTTTTTCATTTTTCCTTCTTCAGCTTTTTATGCGCGCTTTTGCATTTTTTGCGCTCTACAGAAATATGATACCCAAAAAACTAATTGCAGCAGGTGATTCGTCACTTTCCCTGGTGCTTTTCCTGCTTTGTTTCAGGAACCTCATTTTTTTCTGGATTTAAAAGTGATGAGCAGCGTGTCTGAGCCTTTAAATCTTATCATAAAAAATTTAAATTACCTGCCGCTTAACTTCACCCCGGCAAAGCTCCCGCTCAGATCTCCCTTAGCCACTGCTGAAGTAAAAATGTATCTTTTGCCCTTATGCCCTTATGAGTATCCTGCAGATTGCAGCACTCGTTGTAATAATCATGCTGAAAAAAGAGCACATAACCGTTATCAAGGGCCTCTTTCAAAAACAACTCTTTCTCCTTAAGCGTTTCAAGAGGCATTACATCATAGCTCATAATGTAGGGAAGCGGTATATGTACGGTTGACGGCAACAGATCGGCCGCAAACACAATAGTTCGCCCATTGTATGAAATAAACGGGATAATCTGTCCACGGGTATGCCCGTTAAACAGTCTCAAAGAAACCCCCGGGCAAATCTCTCTCTCCTCTTCAATAAGGTGCAATTGTCCGCTTTCTTCCATCGGGTGAAGGTTTTCAGGAAGATACGTGTCCTTTTCCCTCATATTCGGGTTAACAGCCCATTCCCACTGGTCCTTGCTCACAATATAACGTGCGTTGGGAAAAGTCATCTCATAGCCATTCCCATCTTTGCTGGTTTTAACCCCTCCCCCGCAATGGTCGGTATGCAGGTGAGTCAGGACCATGTCTGTAACATCTTCAGGCTTATAGCCGCCTTCCGCCAGGCCCTCCTCAAGGCCCTTATAGTTGTTCAGGTGAAAGCGGCTGAAAAATTTCTCACTCTGCTTATTGCCAAATCCATTGTCAATCAAAACAACCCTGTCGCCGGTATCAATTACCAGGCTCCGCAAAGACCAGTTACAAAAATTATTTTCATCGGCAGGATAATGCTTCTCCCACAAAATTTTCGGCACCACCCCAAACATGGCTCCGCCGTCAATTTTAAAGTTTGTTATATTAAACGAATGCAGTCTCATTCCTATAAATTTAGTAAAACAGTTAACACCAATTGCCAAAATAAGGCTCACACCTTTAAAAAGCCCGCCCCTTTTAGACTTTTTGAAGCCCTTCACAAAAAGGCAGGAGCTTAAGTTCCAATATTTTGATCAATCCATCCTCGAAGCAAATATAACACTCAAACAGGAGAAGAAAAACCCTGGGGCATCAACCGTATATTATTTTGCCTGCCAAAGGCTGATGGGGGTTCATTCCAAAATGAAAAACCAATTAGCTGTTTCGCATTTGGATAAAAAGAAAAAAACTAAAAACGAACAGTCAAAAATTGATGACGAAATTTTACCAACTCGTTTTAAAGCCTGTCTTACATTGGCTTACCTCGACCGATTAAAATTTGAAAAAATATTTGTCTAATCATAACAACTATACATAAACATTATTTACAAATCAATCAAATAATATGAATATGTATTTATTTATAAGACATATTAATTTATTTTTAAACAATTTAAATACATATTTTTAACTTAAAACCTTGTGATTATGAGACTAAAATGGATAAATTTAAGTTTAATTGCCCTGCTGGCAATGTCATTCTCCCTTTTCACCGTTTCGTGCGAGAAGGAGGATATTGCGAAGTTAGAAAAGGTCAGTAAAAGTACTGATGGTGAAAGCTACTCGATATCAGAAGCTGGAAATTGTGAACCTTTAGTAGTTGAACTTCTGGCAGGCCAGGATATTGAAGTTGGGACTGTTACAGTAACGAATGATGACGAAAAGATCTGTGTCACCTATGAATTGAACGATTGGGCTCTGGATGAAGGCTGGCTGATTTATGAGACTCACCTGGCCATTGCCAAAGATTTTGATGATATTCCGACAAACAGGCCAGGAAACCCTATTCCCGGACAGTTCCCTTACGGGGATGATGAGCTGGATGGATTGCCATACTGGCAAGTATGTATCCCGTTTGATGAGCTGGATGTTGATTGTGGCGATGAGGTTTATATTGCGGCCCATGCAGTGGTAAATATAATCGACTGCTTGCCGGAAGAAGTTAATTTTAATATCCGTGACTGGGCAAACCCTAATACCTTCCGCATTATTGTTGATGAAATAGAATATGATGGTCTTGGATGGTGCGCAGATGCAGGTACCAGGATTGAGTCAGGTACTAGTGTATTCTATGATGGCAACGTTTATGTAAGCACATCCCTGCCTGAGGATACACCCTGGTGTGTCGCTGACAGACCCTGGGGAAGCATTAATTGGATTCTGAATAACTGGTATCCTGATTACAGTTCAGGGGATGCGCAGATAGCAATGTGGAGCCTGATTCATGACTATGACTTCAATCAATATGGCAGCACTAATTTTTATGGACTTACCTGGAACCAGACAAATGTCGATGAGCTTCTAGACTTGGCTGAAGGACAGGACGATTTTGAACCCGAACCAGAGGATCTGGTTGCAGTTGTACTTTTGGTAGGTGATCAGTGTCCTGAAAACTACGACTTTACAGTACCCCCTTGGGTTGTTGACAGAGGCGATGCAAAGCAAATGGTCTTTATTGGTATTCCCAGAAAGGATGCTGAATGCAGGATTGAGGAAGAAACCGCCTGGGGTTTCGGCGACCGCTTTGTGGAAAGAGGCAACTGGGCAACTTATTTCACCTACACCATTTGCTGTGATTTCGATAATGGTAATGGTGATTGCCAAACAGAAACTGCCTGGGGTGGTGATTCAGAAGGTGGTGGAGCTGCATGGTGGTTCTACTACGACGCTTCTGTTGGAGGCGAGCAGACAATCTGGGCTGGTCAACATATTGATGTAGGTACTGTAGAAGTAGTTGATGGTACTGTTGAAATCACTCTCACCGGTGGCTGGGAGCTTCAACCCTATCAGTATGAAAATGGAGAACTTGTTTTGGATGATTATGGGAATCCTATTCCAGAAGAGGAATCTGTCAAGATCAAGGGATATGACGAAATCCCAGATTCAAGACCTGCAGCCGGTCAATTCGATTACAAAGGCACTGATCTGACCGTTAATATCGGTGTTTATGATTACTACGCAATCCACCTTGATGTTCAGCTTTGTCCACAGCCTTAAGAATAAACTTTTTCCTGATTTTATCATAAATTTCTGCCAAAAACCCGCGGCGCCGGCCACGGGTTTTGTCTTTCCCGTTTCAACAATTACGTACCTTTTTTGTAGATTGACGGCTTCCTTCAGATTCCACCCCGGGATGGACAACCTTGCCTTAAGCCAGTGGTTGACAGCTACAAACCCCCATAGCAGACTTTCACCACAGGATTAACTGCCATTCAAGGCATATCCCCATAAAAAAACTCCGGAGGTTTACCCCGGAGCTTTTTAAAACAAATATAATTATAAACGATCTATTAAATATTTATCAATTATATTCTCAATTTCATTAACAAGGTTTTACATCAGTTGCCTGCTGGCCTCTTTTCCCTTCAACGACAGTAAATGTCACATCCTGGCCATCTTCCAGTGTTTTAAAACCTTCGGTTGCAATTCCTGTGTAGTGAACAAATACATCGTTCCCTTCTTCCGTTTCAATAAAGCCAAAACCTTTGGCTGAATCAAACCATTTTACTTTTCCTTCCATCTTTATAAAATTAAATTAAACATAATCTGCAAAGTAACGCTTTTTTTTAATTCCTGCAAAAAAATTGATTATTTTTCTTATCACCCTCTTGTCATCCAGGATAAAAAATGCAGGCACGCCCCTAATTTGATAAAATCAGGCGTAATGTATGCAGTTCCCCTGAATTCAACCGGATAGTTGCTGTTAAACACCACATCGCTTACAGATCTCCAGCTTATATTGTGCGGCTGATGCCTTTTCAGGTAGGATAAAAATCACTGATATGAATGACTTTATTTGTTTGAGGATTAATATTAATTGATAAATAATTTTCTGAAATCTGATAATCTCCCTTAGTATTTTTAAAATGATAATGAATAACAATTGTTTTCAGTCCATTGCTTTGCAATCCTGACCTATGGCGATATTTATAGATTCTCTCGTCTAATTCATTACCCACCCTTATACAAATATCGCTCTCAATTATGAACTCTAAATCGCTATCATACAAAAATAGCTGAGGAGGGTATTTATCTTTTTCGTGTGGTATAATAAAATAGCTTTCATTGAAACTTATCCTGGTAGAAGTACCGTAAAGACCATACTCCTCTTCAGTAACAGTCTTGCTTTCAAGCTGATCAGTCAGAAGTGATAAGTTGTCCCATAAAAGTTGCCTGTTTACCTTAACCCCTGATGAAACATGTCTAACCTCCACAATTTCGAATGTTAAAGGTTTGCCCTCCGGCTGAAAGCTTATAACAGGATTTAATAACAAGATAAATAATAAAAGTATCATAACTAAATGTTTAATTTACACAAATTGAAGGCTCCCAATCATTTTCAGGATCAAACGTTGTGGCAAAGTAATCCACTGGATCAACATAATCAGACCATGTAACATTGCCATGTAATGAATTTTAAGTCAAATTATTACATTTTACTTTAACTTGCAAATAGAAACTGCCACCAACATTTGCCGGCGGCAGCCCAGGGAAAGGCGACAGCCCAGGGAAAGGCGACAGCCCAGGGAAATTAAAGAATAAAGTTTATTGCATTTACAGTTTAAAGAAGGTTGTCTATTGCATTTTTAATTTCCTCATCTGTTGAGCCTTTGCCGTATCCGGTGATTATTTTTCTTATCCCCCTTTTTTCATCCATGATGAAAAAAGCAGGCACGCCTCTTACATTGTAGTTTTGGGTAACTAAATCGGTGGCGTTTAAGAATGTGAAGTTCAGTTCATTGTTTTGAAAGTAATTTTTGAGGGCTGAGAGGTCTTCGCTCCATGTTTCAATGCCCACAAGTGCGAAATTATCAGCATCGTAACTCTCCACCAGCTCTTTTAGAAACGGTATAGCCAGATGGCACGGCCCGCATCCTATGCCGGTAAATTTTATCATCAGGACTTTGCTTTTGAAATCGCCAAGAGAGAAGACATTGTTGTTGAAATCACTCAAAACCCAGTCGGGTGCCTGCTCACCATCCAGATCCATTACAGGCGGCACTTCCCGTTTTAGTCCTCTTCTGTTTACGAAGTCTGGCGGAATGTATACAGTCCCCCTGAATTCAGCCGGATAGTTGCTGTTAAGCACCACATCGCTTACAGATCTCCAGCTTAGATTGTGCGGCTGATGCCTTTTAATCCGGTAAGGGAGGTTATCCCTTTTATCTATCCAGATATCATAGATTGAAATCCTCTCAACACCCGGGTTGACTTTGAAATAATTTTCGTCCATATACGCCGGCTGCCCGAAAAATTCTACCACCTTATCATAAATGGTAAGAGTAAAGCGGATAGAATCCCCAAGGTCAGCAATTTCAGTTTTGATACTGTCATTTGATTCCAGGGCATATCTTACAATACTTTCGGCATAATTGAAAAAAGGAGGACCAATAGGCCTGAAAGGCAGCAGATCGTCTCTGAAGCTGCTATCCACCTCAAATGTTTTTTCATCCCAGTCCAACCTGCATCTGGACACTCCGTCATAGTAAGATCTCATCCTTGTTGTATCATCATGTTCAAAATGGGCAAAGATAGAGCCTATATAAGGATCCCCGGGATTGTCATACTCTTTTGTGAATGTTTTACCTTTTCCCGGTAACATTCTTGAAGTATCGCCGGGAGCTGTAGTTTTCCCGTATGAATAATAAGAGGCAGACTCTATTTGTTCGAGATTTTGCAGAATTTTTTCAAGATACCCCTTTTTACTTTCTTCAACACTGCATCTGTGGTTAAATACTGACAACAGTATTGCAAACAGGATAAGTGCCGGAAGCGGTTTGTTTTTCATGGATTTATGGGTTTTGATTTATCAATTATCTCTCCAGGGTTAAAATATGGTAGTCCCCGTCCGGATTCTTGGTTGTTATGGACGATTCTATCTGTCATCTATCAATTCTCTTATTTGGTTAACTAAATCATAATTTAATCCCATTCTTGCAACACCAGGAACAGGAGCATCATCATTAATTATGTCTCCATTTTTATTTATCAATACATATCTGGGAATTCCCTGAAAATTTAATGATGCTCTTAAGGCATTATATTGATTATCATTTAGAAGATAGTGATAACCAGCAATATTTCTTTCTTTAATTGTTGCTCTCCAATTATCCCTGGGATATGGGGCACACAAATTTATGACCTGAAAATCATTTGAATTGAATTTCTCTTCAAGCTGTTTAACATAGGGTAATTGAGACATGCAGGGTCCGCAATAAGGGGCCCAGAATTTTAGATATAAAACTTTATTTGGAAAAGAATTGATTAATTCATTCAGAATTCCCGATTTATCATCACTTCTAATTGCTCTAAGTGTTGCCGCTTCATTGGCAGGATCCTGAAATATTGCATATGAAATTTCAAACCTGTTTTTTATTTCCTGTTTTAAATAATTATTAGATATTAAGGGAGAGTATTTTTCAATAAGAAATCTGGCTTCTTTAAAATCCTTTTTAGTTATCGAATAATTAATTACCCTGCATAGCAATATATCTCTTGTCAAAGATGGTTTGATACTTAAAATATCCTCAATATTTTTATTAAGGTATCTCATTTGCATCCTGTTAAAAAATGTATGTGCACCATGAGTGAAAATTAGCGTATCATATTCGGATGCAATTGTTCTTGTTTTTGAATAATAACTATCTGGAATATCGCGCTTTTGGTTAAATACAATTTCATTTAGATATTCATAATCAGCAACACTTGATATAAGATAGAAATTGATTTCGTTTTTAGCAAGATTTATAAAATCCTCTGACAACTCCTTCTTTATTGACATTGCTTGTAAAGCCTCATCTAAATATTTTTTTACAGAATCTATCCTTGATTTGAGTTCAACTTCTGAAATCTCCCTAAACTCCATTGAACCCAGTAGTTCTCTAATCTTTTCATGAATCGTACTTGTAAGAGCCCCAAGATTCTTATTAAAAATCTGGTGTTTTTTGTCAGTGTAGTTAAAAATAAGACTGTCTTTAAACTCGATTGAAATGGTATCGGAGGGAAAGACGAAAAAAGAAGGAATATTTCCGTTCGTTTGTAAATGCATATAAACAGTCTGGGGATAATCTACTGGCAGGGTATAATTGAAACAACCTGTGCTATCAATTTCAATAAAATAATTTTCTGATTCATCTGATATAACATCTCTCTTTGATAAGTTAAAACTGTTAATGCCGCCTTTAATAATTCCTTCCAAATAAACTGAATTATTAAACTCTTCTCTTTTTTCTGCTTCACTACATGAGACAAAAAGAATAACAACTAAAATACTGATAATATGGTTAAGCCTCAAAGTGAATAATAATTCATTAATATTGTCCATAACCGTCAAGTGTATTTGCATGCGGAAATTATTTCTGTTTCAATTTGACTGTCCTGCCTGTTTTGATCTTGAACACGTTATTCAATTTAGTGAAGATAGCCGCCTGGAATATATACTTTGATATTAGGCGCTGGCATTTATAAATTTTTCATGACATAGTGTCTGAGAGAATCTTTTAAATCATTCTTAATTATCAATCCATTCCTGTCAATAATTGTATAATGAGGAACACTATAAATATTATAGTTTGATCGCAGAATATTTTGCCAATTGCCTTTACAGATTAAGTGAATACCTTTGAAATCATTATCTCTAACTAACTCTCTCCATAAATCATAATTTGAATCAATGCATATATTGACTAATAAAAAATCAGTTGAGGTGAACTCCTCTGCTAATCTGTTTTTCTCGGGAATTGATCTAATACAAGGTTGACACCAAGTTGCCCAAAAATTCAACAAAACAACCTTCCCCTTAAAATCAGTAAGTTGAAGATAATTGCCTTTAAGGTCGCCTAGATGAAAACCTGGAGCCTCCTCTCCAGCCGATAAAATGCTCCTCTCAGCAACCTTCTGGTATTTTCTGTTTTTTTCATTTATCAGAAAACGATAGATGGTTGTATCAGTAATCAATGCCGAATTTGCATCAAGAAAATTATCAATACGTTTCCTGTGTTCTTCGAATTCAAGGGGCGACATTTTTAACAAACGGTTTCCTGTGAATAGTGTTGAAACTTTTGAAGCAACAAAATAAGATAGTACATTTTCAGGCAACCTGTCTTTCAGCGCATTAATATTATCCTGACTGTACTGCAAGAATATATCCGTACTAGCGTCCTGTTTTAAAAGGGTATCATATTTATCTGGCCTTATTCTATTCAAATACATCATAGTATTCCAAAGCCAGAAATAATTGGTGAGTTCTATATTCATATCGTTATAAAAACCAGGACCCCTGGGAATAAACTGATTATACCACTGTGCTCTCTGACCATATTGCAACATTTTTTGTACTTCCCTCTCATGAATAATGTTTATGCGTTCTAAATCCCAAAACCATTCAGGAAGGGCTTTATTTTTGACCAATGAATCAAGGGTTTTTAAAGAATTATCATATAGAGAATCCAACATTTGATCAAATTCTTCAGTACTTTGATCTCTTTTAGGCCCAGATGCAAAACGGTATCTTTCCCTTGTTAGATAGTCAGATATAGTCCCGGTTATTCCTTCAAACCTTATCAATTCATTTAACGATTGAGATCTTGAGTAATCCAGACTAATGTGAAGAGTATCATCCGGTATCACAAAAAAATTAACAAGTTCGGTACCATCAAACATAGTAACGTACAAAGGATGGTTTAGATCTATGTCAAGGTGGATGATAGTATCCGAATCAAAACTTACTGTTTGTGTACTTTGCCCGGCCGGTAAAGTATGATTGTAAACTAATCTATATGATTTTGACCCTGTGAAATTAATTA
>PWHJ01000007.1 GCA_003554865.1 Bacteroidota bacterium
CAGGCACAATTACAAGCCTTCTTGAAATAAAAATTTATTATTTCGCTACTACATTACCGTTGCTTGCTACACCAAGCCCTGTAAATACTGGGGATGGTAAATATTTACGCCAAACTTGGGTATCAATACTTGATTTGACTGTTTTAAAAGTATCTTCATCGATATTGTTCTCTGAAATGGCCATCGGTAAAATACACTTGATCAGCCATTTGTCATTACCGGTTATCCAGTACATGATCATGGGAAAGATCATGCTCATGCTTTTATAGGCCGGTGCGTTCTTAATGCCGGCGGGAACAAGCAGGACTGCTTTTATTATTTTCTCAGGGGCAACAGACATTGTTTTAGCCAGAATGCCACCGCCAAAAGAAGGACCCATACAGGCCATGCTTTCGTATCCTAAAGCCCCTATCACGGAACCGGCCCATTTCCCGTAATCATAGTTTTTTGCTGGCAGGGATACTTCTGCACTTTTACCCGGATGTCCGATAGTATCAACGGCATAGACATGAAAATCGTTAAGCAGGAATTTTAATGCCAGCAAATTATAGGCTGTGGTTGAATTGCCGCCATGGAAAAGCAGTAACGGTGTTCCATCCATATTTCCTGTTTCAACCAGGTGGGTTTCACCAAAAGGGGTATCAACATAGATATCATGGTAGGGGGTATTTAGCTTTTCGAGTTGCTGATCATAGAGCTCCAGGACTTTTGCTTTACTGCCGGCTTTTTTATAGATAGTGCTCATGGGGCCTCCTTTTTAGCTTCAGTACTACAGTGAAAGATTAATAGTTAAGCGGAGCTACGGGTAAGGCTCAAGCGTCCCGAAACGCTGCGCAGGCCGAATCGAAGCCGGTGGAACTGTTCCCCGTGGCTTAGCGGGCCCTCATTTAAGGCATCAGTTTCACTGTAGTGCCAGTATAAAAGATATGTCTCAATTATATACGAGGGCGAAGCAGTAAGCTATATCTTTAAAAGGGCGGCTTTATATGCTATAATGTTTTTATGTTAAAACATCAAAAAGGCAC
This sequence comes from Bacteroidota bacterium, assembly GCA_003554865.1. Classification (GTDB taxonomy): domain Bacteria; phylum Bacteroidota; class Bacteroidia; order Bacteroidales; family PUMT01; genus PUMT01. The sequence goes on from PWHJ01000007.1 coordinate 1,026, forward strand.
TGTAATGAACACAGCGGGGAAAAGGACTACCATTTACCTCGATCCTGCTCTGCACAGGGCTTTGAAGCTAAAAGCAATTGAAACATCCAGGTCTGTTTCAGCCTTGATTAACGATGCAGTCAGAGAGGCACTCCTTGAAGATGCCGAAGATGCCGAAGCATTCGAAGAAAGAGTCCATGAGGATTTGATCAGCTATGATGATATGATCAAGAAGCTAAAACAAGATGGACGGTTATAGAATATTCTTCAAGAGATCCGTAGAAAAGGACCTTGTTTCCATACCCGGGCAAGACTTGAAAAAAATAATGGAGCGGATCGGCAAGCTTGCTAAAGATCCGAGGCCTGCGGGTTGTGAGAAGTTAACCGGCTTAGAGCGCTACCGTCTGCGGCAGGGAAGGTACCGTATTGTTTATTCTATTCAAGATGATGAGTTAACAGTTTGGGTAGTGAAGATTGCTCATCGTAAAAATGCATATCGATTTCGGTAGCTTATTACGCAATACAAACAATTAGGCAGCTGCTGATTAATCGGTGAAGGGGGTTACTGGCATGAAGCCAAAGATATTAAGCATATGCGGCAGTCCGCGAAAAGACGGCAATACAGCGGTTTTGCTCCATGAAGCATTAAAGGGCGCCGGTGATGCCGGCGCGGAAACGGAAGAAATATTCTTGCTCGACTACAATATCGGTTTTTGTGATGGCTGTGAAAAGTGTTACGTGAATGACGGCCGGGACATCGGGGAGTGCTCGCTTAAAGATGATATGACCAGCTCTCTTGTGGATAAAATATACCACTGTGACGGCCTGATCCTGGGAACACCCAGTTACTGGTCCAATGTGTCCGCCATAATGAAGAATTTCATTGACCGCATGATTGTGTTTACTTATGATCGGGGAGACTGCGGGCCGGCCCCGCGCCTAAAACCGGGCAGGAAGGCCATGTTATATGTAGTCGGGGCGGTATCCTACCGGGTCAGTTCTTTTGGCGGGGTGCATTACCTTCCTTTCCAGGCCATGAATTGTATTTGCACCTTTGCCAATATTGATATTTTTGGGACACAACGAAAATTATTGATTTGCCCAGAGTTGCTTCCCCAAGGTAATCTCACCACTTAATATAACTTGAAGACCTTCTAACCCGGACAAGTAGTTCCATAAAAGTTGGATTTTCTAATTATCCTTACAAACTCAATTTACATCAGCGTTTCCGAGATCGCAAAAAAGTCTTGTCAATTTTGCACAGGATTTCAGAATTAAGGGCCTACATAAGGAACAAAAAAGACCCTGGATGCATAAGTAAGCCTCACGATACTTTTCATTGTGTACCGAAATTTTGAAAAGCTCAGTTGTAACTTTTGATTTACTTACCTCAGTATCTTTTGGAGATGTTTTATTATATCATCAAAATTTTCACATACGTACGCTCCTGCTTTTAATAGCCGTTTTCTTTTTGATGAGGGGCGTCCAACATTTCCCTCAATCATGGCAGCAGCATGACCGAAAACAGTGCCTTCTGGAAGATCTTCTGTAAAATGTCCAGCTACATATGATATAAGTGGTTTGGTAAAATGACCTGCAGCTATATAATCAGCAACATCTTCTTCAAAGGAAGTTCCAGGCTCTGAAAAAAGCACCACCGCTTTTGTTTCTTGATCGTTTTGAAATAAGGGCAGTAAAGATTTAGGTGTCGAACCGATTAGAGCATCTCCGCCGATGCTTACACTGGTGCTAACTCCGAATCCAGCCCTTTTCACCATCCACGAGGTCTCAGCAGTCATCCCACCGCTGCGAGAAATAACTCCCACAGAGCCCGGAACGAAACATCTTTCAGTGTTGTCTCCGCCTATGGCTCCGATTTTACAATGTTCAGAAGGGCTTATAACTCCGACACTATTTGGGCCTACCACTCGTACATTATTATTCTTTGCTGAATCAAGGATTTTTAAAACATCATGTTGTGGGATGTTTTCTGTTACTATTAAAATTGTGTGGATTTTGTTTTCAACCGCTTCAAGCACGGCTTCCAGTACTGCTGCTGGAGGGACATACACGAGGCTAGTGTTCAAGTTATGATTATTACAGGCTTCTTTCATGGTATCGTACACGGGAACCCCTTCAACACTTTGCCCACCCCGGCCCGGTGTAATACCGGCAACCACGGGCGGGCCATAATCAAGCATCAGCTTCGTTACCATAGAAGCTTCTCGACCTGTTATACCCTGGATTACTGTTTTAGAGTTATTATCCACTAATATGGCCATTAATTATCCCCCCATTGATCATAATCGGGATAAACTTGTCGCATCTTATCTGCCATAAGCTGGGCTGCTTGGGTAAGAGTTATATCATCACCATGATACTCAATTCCTGCTTCTTCAAATATTTTTTTACCTTCAGCATCGTGAGTGCCTGCTTCCCGGACAACTACCGGGAAAACAGAAACATTAATATCCATATTATGCAAAGCCCTGGTTACCCCTCTTGCAACCACATTTATCTGTGTATTACTGGTAATATTGTGGGCGAGGAACAGTCCCCTTACACCTTCCTTGGAAATAATCCCTTTACATAAACCATAAACTTTATTTTCTGGAGGATTGCCACCTACTTCACTGTAATTGGCAGGCCGTCCCCCGGATTTTATTAGAGCATCCATAAGTAGAAGGCTTGCGCCTCCACCGCCGCACATAAAACCGATATCCCCTCCATCAAACTCTGTATAACGAGCAGTGCCTCGATATGGATCTTCCTCGTTTATTGCAACCATATGCCTTTCAAGTTCAGTTAAAGGGCGCCAGGCTCGCTCGCTGGCTGGATGAATGTTTTTTAGCTCTGGCTGTCTGTATATCGCACTTTCATCTACACTTAACACCACATCAACTGCTACCAAAACATCATCTTCTGACATGACCAGGGGGTTAACTTCTAGCAAAGTAGCATCATGTTTTTTAAAAGTATTAAACAACCTGGTTGTAAGTGCTGCAGCCTGGCGCAGCACTTTACCTTTAAAACCTAAATCTGACCATATTTCTACACCTTTATAAGAAGGAAAACTGCTCCATGGGTCTATGTGTACCTTTTTAACTTTCCCTGGGTTTTTTCTGCTGATTTCTTCAATATCTACGCCACCTTCTGAACTGGCAATAACCACCGGCTTGCGTTCTATTTTATCTATGGCAATAGAAAGGTATAGCTCTTTTTTTATTGCTACACCTTGTTCTACTAATATTTGTTCCACTGGGAAATGTGATACTTCCATGTTAAATAGTTTTTCAGCTTCTTTATAAACTTCATATATATTATGGACAAGTTTTATTGCCCCGGCTTTTCCACGTTTACCTGCAGGAACCAGTGCTTTTAATATTACAGGAAAACCAATCCTTACAGCTGCTTGTTTGGCTTCATCGGGATTAAAAACTGCAGTGCCGTGAGGGATTTGGATTTCATGTTTTTTTAATATTTCTTTACCATCATGTTCTAATACACGTGCCATAGCTTGACCTCCCAGGTATTTTTTTGCAAATCAAGGGCACTGTTAGTCCTATATCAACCGGCCCTATTATACGCATAGAACAATTGACCACATGCCGTTCCATTAGTTTACCAATCTGTGATGCTTATTTACAAGTGAAAATAACATAGACTGCAGTATTTAAGAAAACCTCATTATGACCCAATTTGTTTTTACGATACATGAAAATCAATCTCCATTGTTTATCAGCTAAAATGTTTATCAGTTAAAAAGCTACTGCATTTAAAGGATTACCTGCCCCTGACTTTCTCCTATTTACGCAAACAAGCATACACTGTAGAATTGTGCTCTTCTAAATATAGATCATTTTAATTTGTTAACAACTTCCAGTACTTGCGCTAATTTACACCAAGATATACTTTAATTATCTAAATGCTCACCCCAAAAGTCGGGATCATGCCAGAAACGCTTATAGTCTTCTTCACGAAAATCAACAACTTGATTTGTAGGAGGCAATGGTTCATTTTTTAAAAACTCTGCTAAGCGGTCATGCTTATCATTCAATCCTGCGTTTAGATTAAATCTACGCTCCAGTTTCAGCACTTTTTTACCTAATTCAAATAAAAAGGTATTGTCAAAACTAGTTCCAAACACAGCATTTATAATGTCAACCGTAAGCTTAGGCTGCTTTCCAACTGCAGGAGTTACAAACATACAAAACCCGAGTGAATCGTATGCTGCTATATTAACTTGAAGATTACGAGAAAACTCCATTTGCCCTTCTGTTTTACCATGGTCAAGCGGTGCTCTAAAAGTAACAGCAGCCGTGTGATCTGCACCCATTGGAGACATACTGTAGGTGATTGCCATGCCTTTAATGCCTCGCGGTTCATGTCCCGGTAAGGCTTGCCCTTTTTTACATACAGGAACTCTAGATATACTGAAAGCTTTTCCCGTAAATGCTGCCCCGTGCCCGATGATCCGTCCCAAAGGTGTGCCTTGCTTTATTTCTCCTAGCAAATTAATAAAGCTAGTTATGTCTCCAAAATCCAATAGCCCTGCCTCGACGGCTACCCCTAAGGCAGCACCTGTTTCAATTGTATCTATTCCAATGTCATTACATATATAATTTATTTTAGATATATCATCCAGGGAGCTGATGCCTAGATTTGAACCAACGAGGCTGATTGTCTCATATTCCAATGGCTGAATTATTGGGTTTCCAAATTTGTCAGGGACCACATTGGAACAATTAATTATACAACCCTGCATGCAGCGATGCTGATGACGGCCGTAGCCATTCCTCTTAGTAATTAAATCATAAAGAGCATCACCGGAGATATTTTCTGCATTATCAAAACTGCCTTTCGTAAAGTTTAATGTAGGCATCGCACCCATCTCATTAAGAGTCATAACTGCGCTGGCAGTGCCGTATTTTGGATAAACCTCAGCGGTTTGAGGATTGCTTTTGATTGTGTTATGAAAATTATAACGGGCCTTTTTTAAAGCCTCTTTATCTGAAACGATAGGTTTGTATTCGCCGTCTCCAGAGACGACAATAGCTTTTACACCTTTACTGCCCATTACTGCCCCCATACCACCCCTGGCACAGGCCCTGCTTTGTGAGCCCTCAGGATCGTTAATAAAAACCCCTGCCGAAGACATTTTCATTTCACCGGCAGGGCCTATACTTATAATGCCAATATCCTTGCCATGTTGCTGCAGTAATGATTGCGCCAGCTCATAATTGCCCATCCTCTCGTATGAACCAGCAGGCTGGATATCAGCTCCATTTTTGTTAATAAAAATTATATAGCTTTGATTGTCACTGGGTTGGCTTTCGATTATTATTGCCCGTAGGCCGTGTTTTCCCATTTTTGTTCCGACAACTCCACCGCCATTTGCCTCTTTAATTCCTCCTGTAAGCGGGCTTTTACCTCCCACAGAAACGCGAGCAGAACTGGTTATACCTAGTCCTACCAAGGGCCCTACAGCAATAATAAGCTTATTTTTATCTCCCAGCGGTTCACAGGCTGCAGGAATTTCAAGGTTAGCGTATTCTGCGATCAGAGCCCGATTCCCCAAGATGAAATTTTTGTCATCCAGCTCTTCATATGCGCTCGAAAAAGTTGACATGTTAATGCGAAGTATTCTCAAAGCAAACGACCCTTTCTTCATTATTTTGTTTAAGCAAGACTGTTTGCATTATATAAAAATGTTGAAATAAATGCTATTTTATTAGTTAGACATATTTTTAAGTAATCCTTGAAATATTTTGGTTATATTTTTATCCCTTCAAAGGTTGCTGCTTGTTCTACAGGTATTGAACGATGATTCCGTTTTTATCCGAACCCTGGTATTAAGTGTTTGCCGATTAATAATCTCCTTTAGACTTAATGAGGTTAGTGAGGAGGAATAAATTATAGTCCCAAGGAACTATGAATGTTTCTATTTTTAATTGTAAGCTTTGCACTAATAATTATAATTTTACCTATAATGATTGAATAAAAATAAATCCAATATATCGGAATATAATATATTGACATAAAAAATCCAAAGTTTATAATTAAAAATAAGAAGAAGGTATTAATCAATAATAGGTACTGTCAGTTGTGCTTTATCCTGGGGCCCAAAATTACATGTAAAAATGGGGTGATCGGTGCAAAGATAGCAGATGGTTATTTTATTTGTTGGGATTTTTGTCAAAAGTGCGAAAAGATTAATTAAAAAATGTAAGTGAGTTTATTTTTTTCTTTTCCACTACCAAATATATGAAAAGGAGGTTATTTATACATGAACGTTATTAAACCGTTGCCTATTGTTAAATTAACCGTGGATAAAACGTTGATGACTTATTTCATGAATGGAGGCGTTGAGCAAGATTTATACGCAAGCATCTGGTATATAGAGGGTCCGAAAGAAAAGATTATTGTCGACACCGGTGCAGATGCTGAAACTATTAAAGGACACGGGTTCCCTTCTGAACAAATAGCTACCCCCCAGGAGGCATTGGCAAAAGTAGGCTTAAAACCCGAGGACATTGATATTGTCATTTTAACCCAAATGCATTTGGATCATATTGAATATGCCCGTCAATTCACGAATGCAAAACTCATAGTGCAGAAATCAGAATATGATTTTGCTATGGATCCTCATCCGGTTCAAGCAGCACTCTACGTCAAAGATATGTATGAAGACTTAAACTTTGAAACAATCGAGGGCGATAAGGAAATAGCCGAAGGAGTAAAGGTGCTTCTGACCCCGGGTCATACACCGGGTTCTCAATCAGTA
>PWHJ01000172.1 GCA_003554865.1 Bacteroidota bacterium
AAGAGAAAGAATGAACGAAATAAGATTTCAAAAGTCCTGTGTGAAATCGGTTGCGGGAGTTGCTATAATTCTTGCCGCACAGTTTTGTGTTTTTTCACAACAGGAGTGTACCACAATACTTGCCGGAGTGAATGAATACGGGGTTTCTTTCGGTTGCAATACAGTATACACGAAAGATGAACTAATACCGGAAGGTGAAGGCGGGATACAGCGCTACAGCATTCAGGAGAAGTCTGGTTCCATAAGGGTACAGGATCTAAAATCCATTATGAGAAGTCATTATGAGGGTACGGATGATTACCATTACCCGCCTTATGAAACCGATATCAGGGGCCCCATTTGCGTCAGCAACACCAAGGCGGCCCAGGTCTGGCATCTTCAAAGCGATCAAAATACCCGGGAAAAATACCTCACTGAGCAGGCTGCAAAAACCGGTAAAAAGTCGCTTGCAAAATACCGGGAAGGGGATACTGAAAAAGCTCACGGGCTTTTATCCAACTTTACTTTCAATATGCTGAGAATGGTATACAATGAGGCCAAAGCCCTTCTTGATGAACTGCAACGCAACCAGGATAAAGAATGTAATTATGAGAAAGAAAGAATAGTTAGTAAATATAAAAACAGGGAACCTGAAAAATGGGGGGAGAGAGTCCCGGATGTGGTTACAGGTATCGATACAGAGGAAAAAATAGTATTCCTTACCCTTGACGGCTGTGGGGGTGAAGAAAAAGGGTATGATGAAGATTTAATCGAATTCCTTAAAGAGAAAGAAATCCCTGCAACAGTATTCCTCAGCGGTATATGGATTAAAGAAAATAAAGAAGCTTTTGCCAGACTTGCGAATAATCCTTTGTTTACAATTGGAAATCACGGCACCGCACATAAGCCACTCTCAACTACCGGCAAAGAAGCTTACGGTATAAAGGGAACAGGATCACCCGGAGAAGTTGTCCAGGAAATCCTGTGCAACAGTTTTAAAATTGAAAAACTCACAGGAGAGAAACCTGAATTTTTCCGTTCAGGAACAGCACATTACGATGAGATATCTGTGGAAATTGCAAAAGATCTGGGTAAAAAGGTAATTGGCTTTGGGATTTCAGGAGACGGCGGAGCCGAATATAGCAAAGAAGAGGTAAAACGCGCTTTTTTAAACGTTGAGCCGGGGAGCATTATACTTGCTCATATGAACCAGCCGGCTTCGGAAACTAAGAAAGGGATAAAAGAGGTTATTCCAAGGCTTAAGGAAAAGGGCTACCGCTTTGTACACCTTGAAGAATACAAAGATCAGTTTATTTATCAAAAATAGTTAAGCGCACCCGGTGAGCGGCAGAAGGCGTGCAACGGGCACGACAGATGAATCATTACCGGAGGGAATAAAAGATAAGCAATAGCGCCCATCCTTCAGGATAGGGTTATTTTTGAGCTGTTTTTACGGCAAGCAGCCTTGTGTATTTTTTGTCTTCAAAAAGAGGTTTGCTATTGCCAAATTTTTCTTCTATCTCCCCTTCCCCACCGGTGCCTTTTCTTACATCAAGAACAAGTATGCCTCCCCTTCGGATCTTATCATAAACCTGATCAAGATATGCTTTTACAGGAAAATGATATCCCCAGGAAAAAAGCGAAACAACCACATCGAATTCCCGGTCAAAGGTGATTTCATCGTTTTCGGCAGCCTCCTGCAGGTGAATCCTGTTTTTATCAACTCCATTGATCTCAAGCAGCCGGCGTGAAACCTGAAGCGAATTGTAAAACGAGGCTCTCTTTTTGTAGCCATAATATACCTTACTTTCAACTTCAGTTTTGTCAATTAAATAAATATCCGTATTGTCGGCATAATGCTTGCTCAAAAGAACATCTATGCCGGCCACTCCGCAACCTATGTCCAGTATAGCTCCCGCCTCATCAGGCAAATGCTCTTTAATTGCAAAATATTCCTCGTTCATATCCTTAATGAACTCTTTCTTGATCTGTGAGGAAAATAGCTTAGACCTTAAGCCAACACAAATGTTCCTGTAGCCGAAATCCCCAAAAATTTTGAATATTCCAAGCAACCTGAAAAACGGATTGCTTTTCAAGTAAGCTGTTCTTTGCAGAAGAATATATCTCAGAGATTCGTCCGGTACCTTAAATTCGATAAAATTATTCGTATTCATAGGTATATTATTTTGTCTGCCAAAGAGTTATTAGAATTCACAGGTATATTGTTTTGCCTGCTGCAGAATGATGTGGACAATAAAAAATGAATGTTCAAAAAGCAAATGGCCGGCTTAACCCGCTGTTGATTAATATTTTTTTCTTTTGCAAATGTTTGTGTTTTCATCAAAATGAAAGTACAGGCTTTTAGCTATATTTCAATCCGATAATTCAGGGGTCTGAAACAATAATTTTTGGGAACAGGTTCACAAAAACCCGGCAATATAGGCATTTCCTTTATAAGAGGAAAGTTTTAATCAATGTTTTTCACTTCAATAAACTCTTTGCCGGTAAGGTCAAGTGCAAAAAGGCTTCCAAAAAATCCGGCTTTACCGTAAACACAACCGCCATCTATGTTAACCGGCCCCTCAAACTCCTGAGAAACAACTGACTCTCTGTCCATGGGGGTATGACCATGAATCAGAAGCCTGCCGTTGAGATAGGAGCGGTCAACCGCAAAATTCCTTATCCAGATCATTGAGTCCTTGTCGGCAAGAGGATCATCTGCGTAAAAATTCAATCCTGCATGAACAACAATAAATTTATCTGTTTTTACATAATGGGGTGTCTGACTGAAAAACTCCATATATGGCCGATCAAGACCTTCTGCTGAGCTTATGCCAAAACTTTCAAGCGTACTCTCTCCCCCGTTTAACATCCACAAATCAAACGCCCCCCCTTCTTTCAAAGAATCAAGCATCATCTGTTCATGATTGCCCCTTAAAGTATGCAGACTGTACCCCTTTTCCCTAAGCTCCAATATATAATCGATCACTCCTTTGCTGTCAGGTCCCCTGTCAATGTAATCCCCAACAAAGTAAAGGGTGTCGCTTTTATTAAGTTCAATTCGTTCTATCAGCTTTTTAAAAGTTTCACAACACCCGTGTATATCACCTATAAATAATTCTCTGCCCATATATATCAAAATTTGGATAACTTATAACATAACACTTTTACAAAAAAACAAAATTTCATACCAATCCAAAAAACCGGACAGGGCAACTTAAGGCAAACAAAAAGCCAAATTGCCATCACATTCAATGAATTGTGCCGCCAGCAAAAATCCTTGTCAAGGTCAACGCTCTAGCTCTTTTTCCTTTGGATCAAAAGGTAAACTATGGGCAAAATCCCGACAGTATTGAAAATTCCAATGCAAATAAACCAGGCAAGCTGATCCTTTCTTGCCGATTTCCACATTGCTATCATCTTCCATACTGCCTCCCAGACAGCAAGAATAAAGACCAAAGGTATAAACCAACTTAAAAAATCCTGGTTTTCCATAACTCAGACTTTTTTAATTTATAAAATATAACATATATCCTTAAATATACTAAATAATCTTGTAACCCTCCTGAGGAGCAACTTGTATTTAAAAAAAAATTGCTATATTTGACTTAAAACTTCTGCCTTATGGAGGAAGAGGAGCTGCTTAACCGGCTGAAAAAGGGTAACGGGAAAGCTTTCGAAGAAATTTTTCGCAACTACTTCATTCACCTCCATGAATATGCTTGCTTTTACACTGAATCATATCAGCTTTCGGAAGATATAGTTCATGATGTTTTTTTCAAACTCTGGGAGTCAAGGGAAACAATAAATATCCACACATCGATAAAATCATACCTTTACAGATCAGTTCACAACCAATGTATTCAATATCTCAGGCACCAGAAAGTTACCCGCGAACACAACAAAATCCAACAGGCAAAACTTGAGGAGGCGCTTCTTCTTAACAGGCTCTATTTTGAAACCGGGTTAAAAAAATTATTCGAGAAAGAAATCGATGAACTGGTTAGTGAAACTATTAGTAAACTGCCTGAAAAAACCCGGGAGATATATATTCTGAGCCGGAAAAAAAATCTAACCAACAAAGATATTGCCGGCCAATTGAGTATAACTGAAAAAGCCGTTGAATACCACATTACAAAAGCATTAGCCTCAATAAGGCTTGCACTTAAGGACTACCTCACTTCAAAATAGTGGCGACTCTTTTATTTCAATTCTGCATGCAACATACCGGAAACCGCCCTGACACCTTAAAATTGAATATTATAATAATTTTTTATCAATACCCCTTTAGGGAAAGTATATCTTCAAACGTCTTAATATTAAAGAAATCATTTTTTAATAATGGAAAAATATTCAATGGACTCAATAATATGCAGGTTCTTAAAAGGAACCGCAACATCTTCTGAGTCCGAAAAACTATTAAACTGGTTAAAGGAGTCGAAAGAAAACCTTCGTTATTACTTCGCGGCAAAAAGGGCCTGGCTTGAAGAAAAAACACCCGAAGAAGAAAAGTTTCCTGATGATTCCTGGAACAGGCTGAAATTAAGAACTGTGGTGTCCGAAGAGGATGGAGCTAATAAAGACAGAAGTTGGGGCATTACATTCAAAAAATTATCAGTTGCCGCATCTGTCCTGATCCTTTTGGGGATCTCCTCTTTTCTCGGCATAAAGCTGAAAGAGGTATATGAGTTTGACCAGACAGTTCATGAAATTTCAGTTCCAAAGGGAGCAAGAACCAGTCTGACATTACCTGACGGAACAAATGTCTGGCTCAATTCAGGTACCACTCTTAAATATAAGTCAGATTTCGGTAGAAAAAACCGGAATATAAACCTGTCAGGCGAAGCTTTTTTCGATGTCCGTCAGCAAGATAATTCGGCTTTTACGGTTAACACAAGGGATATGGATATAAGAGTGCTGGGCACCCGCATCAATGTGAAATCCTACCCGGAAGACAATATGACAGAAACCACTCTTATAACTGGAAAAGCTGAACTATTAATCGCTGATAGGCAAAAGGATTACTCTCCCGTTTCACTTTCTCCAAACCAAAAAGTGACCTATTCAAGGGATACAGACACTCTGTTTTACCAGCAAATAGAGGATGCTGAGGAATGTTCGGCATGGAAAGATGGCAGATTGAGATTCAGGTCGGAAACCCTAAAAAACATAGCACGAGATCTTGAAAGGTTCTACAATGTTGAAATATTATTCACAGATGAAAACATTAAAGAAACACGTTTCACCGGAACTCTTGAAGAAGTTACCATAGAAGGTGTATTGCAAGCCATAGGAAGAGTGTCACCTATCAGATATGAGATCGAAAAAAACCGGGTGTATATATCTGAAGGGCAGGAATAATAGAAGACAGTTAAATAAATTTTATTAATAAATCATAAACTAACTGCCAATGAAAAAAAAGAAAACCGGAAAATGCCTCCACATTTTCCGGCTCTTACAAGATTAACACAAATTCCTTACAACTTGATCAAAATGGAATATTTAATGTGAAACCTGTAATTTTTGCAAAATTATGAAAACCAATTCAAATCAAGGTGTTTTATGCAAAAAAAATACCAAAAAACCCCTCTTAATTATGAAAATTTCATTTATGCTAATATTGCTGTCTGTTTTGAATATAAGCGCGACAAACATACTTTCTCAAAACAGGGTGGCAATAAATTACATTAATGAAATACGGGAAACTAAAGACGTTGCAACGGTAAAGGATCTTTTGGATGAAATTGAGCGCAAGGGAGAAATTAGTTTTCTTTACAATGACAATCTCCATAAAGAGCTTTACAAGCAAGTCAGTTTGTCAAGTAATGAAGATGCAAACGCTCTTGAGAATGCATTAAGTAATGCAGGAATAATGATGGAAGAGGTCGAGGAAGGCTTTTTTGTACTAAAACCTGCACCTGAAGAGCCTTTAACGGCATATGTAAATGTGCCAGCTTATAAGGATGCTAAACAACAAAATCAGATCACCGTTACAGGTACGGTCACCTCGGCAGATGACGAGGAGCCCATACCGGGTGTATCCGTGGCTGTAAGTGGTACTACGATCGGTACAACGACCGATGTTGACGGTCATTATGAGCTCGAAGTACCCGATGAGGATGCCATCCTTGAATTCTCTTTCGTGGGTAAGGAAAGCCAGGAGATCATGGTTGGCGACCAGAGAACCATTGATGTTGAGCTCGAACCCGATGTGGTAGGTCTTGATGAGGTTGTTGTAACCGGCTACGGCGTACAGCGCAGAAGAGACCTTACCGGATCTGTATCTTCGGTGCGTTCCAGCGAATTTGAAGGCATGCCTGTTGAGAGTGTACAAAGAGCCCTTCAGGGCCGTGCAGCCGGTGTTCAAATTACTGGTGTTGATGGCGCTCCGGGCGGAGATATTGATGTTATTGTTCGTGGAATGGGATCATTTGCAAGCAACCGGCCAACTTGGATTATTGATGGTGTAGAGGTTCAATCAGAGCAAATAGGAAGCAGGGGTGCATCCTCAAGTCCGCTTGCATCACTCGATTTTGACGACATAGAATCGATAGATATACTAAAAGACGCATCGGCAACTGCAATATATGGAGCACGAGGTGCAGCAGGTGTTATAATTGTTGAGACAAAAAGAGGGGAAGCTCTCGAGGAAACCAATTTCAACTTCGAGGTACGAGGCGGGTTTACAGAACCAATAAGGGAAAGACCCGTTATGGACGGTCCAACGTGGGCAAAATGGGATTTCGAGCGCTATGTTAACCGTTATGGGATGGACTCCCCTCAAGTACAAGACCGCATTGAACATGGTGAATACAGGGGGTGGTATGAAGTCGGAGCAGACGGTCTTCCGGATTTTACAACAACCCCACACTATGACTGGATGGGTGAAACACACAGAGGCGGAAATACCTGGCAGGCAAGATTAACTGCACGTGGTGGTGATGAAACAACAAGATATTATACATCTTTGTCACGTAATGAAACTGACGGACACATATACCCTTACTGGTGGGAACGAACCAATTTCAGATTTAACTTTGATCAGGAACTCACTGACCGTTTAACTTTTGATATGCAAATTAATGCAAGCGTTACAGATCAGCAAACTTCCAGACTGGGTGGTGCATGGTCAAGTCCAACTCACGGGGCTGCCGGAGTATTACCAGTTGAGCCGATTTATACATGGCAGGCCGAAGAAGCAGGTATTGCACATATAGGTCGAGATCATTACGGGTACTTTAACGGCCCTCAAAGCGTTTACGGTGCCAATCCTAGACACGTTATGAACAGTCTTGACATGGACCATACCCAGGAAAATATAGCTAAGGCAGTAGGTAATTTTTCACTTAATTATACTATAAGTGACAACCTAACATACCGCGGCAGCTTTGGAGTCGATTACACACACAGCGCGGAAGAGCAATGGTATGATCCCAGGGCGGGCGATGCTTTTGACATACCCGGCAGACTGAGGGAGTATGAACAAAATGTAAACATCCTTCAAACAACACAAACAATCACATATGACCAGGTATTTGGAGATGTTCATGAATTTGACGGCGTTGCAGGATTTGAAACTCACAGTCACGAATTAAGACGCACCATGATGAGGGGAGAAAATTTCCCTACTTATCACACCAATGTTATGGATGCGGCCGGCGAAATTGCCTGGTGGAGCGGAAGAGTAGAAAAACGTACCAGAATGGGGAGTTTTGCAAGGCTAAATTACACTTATGACGGCCGATATCTTTTTACACTTACAGGACGGTATG
>PWHJ01000089.1 GCA_003554865.1 Bacteroidota bacterium
CGTCTTTGCGAAACTGATTACCGAGGAACCGGATGCGTTAACGGCGCTCGTCCGGATCTGTGGGGGAGCGGGGAGGCAACAAACCGCTCTACCCGGAGGTCCATACGACCAAAAGAGATGAACTTAATTGACATACTATAATAACTTATTGAAAATTAGTTTAATTAACTTTGTTTGTACGCATGAAAATTGCAATTGATTTTGATGGTACCATCGTTGAGGATCGTTATCCTTTAATAGGTAAGCCCAGGCTTTTTGCGTTTGAAACAATGAAAGAGCTTCAGAAGAGAAATCATCAACTGATATTATGGACATACCGTAAAGGTGAAGAATTGAAAGAAGCAGTTGATTTTTGCAGAAAACGGGGCATAGAGTTCTATTCGGTGAATAAAAATTATCCGGAAGAAGTTTTTGATGAAACTGTAAGCAGGAAGATTATTGCCGATATTTATATAGACGACAGGAATCTGGGCGGGTTCCCGGGTTGGAGTGAGACTTGCCGGTTACTTGATATTAATTATTACGATAAGTCAATGCAAAGCGGGCTTCGTAATTATAAAAAGAGAAATATATTTAAAAGATTTTTGAATAAATTTTAATCATCCATTAATAAAGCCGGACACAATGCATATTAATAATTTTTTTAAACATACTGTTTGGATTATTTTTTCCATTATAGTTTTTTTGGTTTGTTGTAGCGAACAACCTGCAGAAGAAAAAGAAGAGGCTGAAGCTGAAGAATCCCCTGAAAAAACTGAAGATGAGGTTTCAACCAAAGCGCAATTGGAATCTCCTCAAAGAGGAACGGAGTATTATTCCGGTGATGCAGTGGAAATTGAATTGCAGTTTGAACAGGATGCTCCGCCTTTGGAAATGCTCACTCTTTATGTAGACGGAACAGAAAAGGGAGTGGAGAAAATTTCTGAAAACATTTTCAGGTGGGAGTCAGGTGTAACAAGGGTAGGTGAACGCAATCTGCAGGTTAGAGCAAAATATGATGACGGCAGCAGTGAACAGTATTTTACTGATATTGTTTTTAAATCGAATATTGAACCTGAAATGTTTAACTACCGGGTTATCAATACTTACCCGCATGACAAAAATGCTTTCACCCAGGGACTTGTTTATGACGGAGAGTATTTGTTTGAGTCTACAGGCGAATATGGAAGCTCTACCCTGCGGCGTGTGGAGCTTGAATCCGGCGATGTGCTCCAAAGTGTGAGCCTTGACCATGACCTTTTCGGTGAAGGTCTCTCGCTGTTTAACGGTAAATTATACCAGCTTACCTGGAAGTCAGGTAAAGGATTTGTTTATGATAAGGAGACCTTCAGGGAGACAGGAGGTTTCACTTATTCGACCGAAGGGTGGGGTTTGACCAATGACGGATCATACTTTCTCAAAACTGACGGCTCAAACAAGGTTTATGTTCACGAACCGCAAAACTTTGTTAATGTCGGCCAGTTTGAAGTATATGACCAGGGGAAGCCTGTTGCAAATCTGAATGAAATGGAGTATGTTGACGGGATTGTTTATGCAAATGTTTTTAAAACGGAAAAAATTGTGATGTTTGAAAGAGAAACCGGTAGGGTTACAGGATGGATTGATCTGAGAGGCATCCTTGACGAAAGGCACCATCATTCCGATATTGATGTTATGAATGGAATTGCATATAATCCGGAGAACGGAAGTTTTTTTGTAACCGGAAAGAACTGGCCCAGGCTTTTCGAAATAGAGATATTTCCAAATTAAGTAATTAATAGTAAACCTCTTGGAACTTTTGATTTTCATAAAAAACAATAAATCAGCCTTTGTAAAATGAGCATTGTTAATAAAATGTTAACAACTGCCGCCTGTTTGTTTATAATTAGGCTTTATAGTGGGAGTTCTAATTTAAGATAAATAGTAATTTTGAATTCCTTATTTTTTAAATTTGCTGAAACTGACATTTTAAAACTATTTCTGATTAAATGGCGAAAATTATTTCATTAGCAAACCAGAAAGGAGGAGTTGGCAAAACAACCACAGCTGTAAACCTTGCTTCGAGTTTGGCAGTATTGGAACAAAAGGTTTTGTTAATTGATGCCGACCCCCAGGCAAATGCAACCTCAGGAATGGGGTTTGACATAAGGTCTATTAAGACCAGCATTTATGAGTGTTTGATTGAAGATGTAGATCCTAACGGTATAATAATTAATTCAGACGTTGAAAATCTTGATGTTATACCTTCACATATTGATCTTGTGGGGGCGGAAATTGAGATGACCAATATGCCGGGCAGGGAGAAGAATCTCAGTAGCGTCATCGATAAAATTGAGCCGAAATATGATTTTATTTTTATCGATTGCTCTCCCTCATTGGGACTGATAACTTTGAATGCCCTTACTGCTTCACACTCTGTTTTGATACCTGTTCAGTGTGAATATTATGCTTTGGAAGGGCTGGGCAAACTCCTCAATACGATCAAGATTGTTCAGAATCGCCTGAATACGGCCCTGGAAATAGAAGGGTTTTTGCTGACTATGTATGATGCCAGGCTGCGCCTGTCAAACCAGGTTGTTGATGAAGTGAAAAAGCATTTTCAAAAGATGGTCTTCAATACAATAATACAAAGGAACATAAGGCTCAGCGAATCCCCCAGCTTCGGAAAGCCGGTTGTAATGTATGATGCAAATTCAAAAGGTGCTGTGAGTTATCTTAATCTTGCACGTGAATTGCTTCAAAAAAACAATATGACCAAATTCAGCGATTCCGAGAAGGTTTTAGAATAATAGTCAACCACAAGCTGATGGGAAGTTTATTTTGACAGAAGTGTAATAATTTTTGCTGTTAGTGAACAATTGTTTCTGATAACTTAAAAAAATGTCTGCTAAAAAAAATGCATTAGGAAGAGGATTGGGGGCACTTATGGAAGAAAGCGAACCAAGAAAAGAGGAAGGAACAGCATCCGGACTCTCGGAAATAGATATCTCTTTGATTGAAACAAATCCCTTTCAACCCAGAAAGGAGATTGAAGAAGATTCGCTGAAGGAACTGGCTGCTTCAATTGAGCAGCTTGGCTTGATTCAGCCGATAACAGTGCGTGCAACTGATGAGGGTAAATACCAGCTGATTGTCGGAGAACGCAGATACAGGGCAGCTTCGATGGCAGGGTTGGGAAAGATACCTGCATTTATTCGTACTGCCAATGATCAGGGTCTTCTTGAGATGGCTCTGGTTGAAAACATTCAGCGTGAAGATCTTGATGCCATCGAAATTGCCATGAGCTATCAGCGTCTGATGGAAGAGTGCAGTTTAACCCAGGACAGCCTGAGTGAGCGGGTAGGGAAAAAGAGGTCAACCATATCAAACTATCTTCGTTTACTTAAACTACCTGCCGAGGTACAGCTTGGCATTAAAAACAGAAAGCTTTCAATGGGTCATGCCAGGGCACTTATAAATATTGAAGATTCTGAACTTCAGCTGAAGGTATGCGAGAGAATAATTAATGAAGATCTTTCCGTAAGAAAAACCGAAGAGCTGGTAAGAAGCATAAATGATCCCAAAGCTGCTGAAAAGAAAGAAAAAAAATCCTCAAAAAATGAAATCTCCGATGACTATAAAGCCTTAAGGGATCATCTTTCACAATATTTTGGTACAAAAATTGATCTTCAAAGAAACGAAAAAGGAAAAGGAAAAATCGTTATTCCGTTTAAATCCAATGAAGAACTGGAGAGAATTCTTGGGGTATTTGATAAAATCAAAGAGTGAAGATCGATCGTCCCCTCAGCTACGGGGATGTTCGCTCATTCCCGGTAAGCGATTAACAGTTTGTATTTTACTTGTTTTTATAATACTGCCAGTGTTTGCCAGCAGCAAGATTGGTAATTTCACACCGGGTGGGGAAGATGAATATGAAAGGATTGTTGAACCATCTAGGGCGGCTATGTATTCAGCCGTGTTGCCCGGACTGGGGCAGATATACAACAGAAAATACTGGAAATTGCCTATAGTATATGGCGGATTTGCTGCACTTGGCTACTGGGCAGTGTTTAATCACGATAATTATATACGCTATCAAACGGCAATTGAGCTTAGAACTGACGGGAATCCTCATACTGTAGACGAATTTGCTGATGACGCTCGTTTTACAGAGGAGGTAATGAGGGATTATATGAATTTTTACCGCCGGAACAGGGATCGCACCCTGATATGGACAGCCGGGTTTTATGCATTGAATATTATTGATGCCCTGGTGGATGCGTATTTGTTCGACTTTGATGTAAGTGAAGATCTGAGTATAAGGGTTGAGCCCGGGCTAATGAACGGTCACCCCGTTGGTGTATATTCATTTAACAGAGAAATGTCTGTGGGATTTCGCTGCAGTATTAAATTTTAATTTAAAGATTGATAATGTCTAAAAAAATTTTATTGATAGGGGTGTGTCTCCTTTTTTTTGCAAAATCCCATGCCGGAGCTACTGAAAATGACACGGTTAAATTTAATCCTGAACCGTTTATTTTCAATTTTGAACGGAATCTGGACAGTATAATGAATCTTTGGTATGTTAAGCTTTCCCGTGATTCATCGCATTTGCTGCGCGACAATGTTGTTTTGCCCGATAAAATTTTTTCTCCCGGCGAGGTACCTGATTACCCCGATTCAGTATATATTGAAAGATTAGCAAGGATCCCTGCTGTTATTGATTTATCATTTAACAATATTGTAAGGAATTATATAGATGTTTATACAAAGAGCAGAAGAGAGCAGGTTGAAGTAATGCTTGGACTTGCTCAATATTATTTTCCAAAATTCAAGCAGATTCTGGACCTGTATGATATGCCCTATGAGCTTAAATATTTGCCTGTTGTTGAGTCGGCTCTAAATCCCCGGGCTGTTTCCAGGGCCGGAGCTTCGGGAATATGGCAGTTTATGTATGGTACGGCAAGGTTATACGATCTGGAAATAAACTCTCTTGTTGATGAAAGACTCGATCCTTATGCTTCTTCTCATGCCGCGGCAAGGTATCTGAAAGATCTTTACGAGACTTACGATGACTGGACCCTTGCACTTGCGGCCTATAACTGCGGTCCCGGTAATGTCAACAGGGCGATCAGAAGGGCCGGCGGGAAGAGAAATTACTGGGAAATATACTATTTTCTCCCCCGTGAAACAAGGGGTTATGTGCCTGCATTTATTGCCGCCACTTATACCATGAGTTACTACGGAGAACATAACCTTGTTCCCCGTCCCGTTGATTTTCCCGCGTCAACCGATACGGTAAAGATTAACAGAGAATTGCATCTTAAACAGATCGCGGAGGTTATGGATATACCGCTTAAGTTGCTGAGGGATTATAACCCTCAGTACCGCAGGGATATAATACCTGCAGGCAACCGGGAGTATGCCATTCGCATGCCAGATGAGTATACAACAAAATTCATTGATCTGCAGGATTCAATATTTACTTACAGAAGTGATGAGCTTCTGGCTAAAGAGAATATTACCGCTTCTCCTGTGAGGACCTCTTTTGTTCCCAGTCCACCAAGCGGAACCGTAGAGCTCCATTACACTGTTAAACCCGGAGACAATCTCGGTCATATAGCCGAATGGTATAACATCAGGGCACAGGATATTAGAAACTGGAACAATATCAGGGGGAACCTGATCAGGGCCGGCCAAAGACTTACTATTTATGTTCCCCGGGATAAAGCTGAATACTACCGTGAAATAAATGATCTGACTTTTGATCAGAAACAGGCAAGAATAGGAGCGGGAAGCTCTTCTTCATCCGGTCAGGCATCAACTTCCGATGCAGGTGATGAGGATGGTTACGTATATTACACGGTCAGACCCGGAGATTCTTTATGGGAGATATCCCGCCGTTTTACCGGTGTAAGTGAAGACCAAATAATCCGGCTGAACAATCTTACTAATTCCGGACGCATATATTCCGGCCAGAGGCTGAAAATTAAGAAATCGGCAGCCGGACCTTCTGAAAAATGACTCACAGGCGTTTAGTAAGTTAACATCTGCTTCATTACGTTTCCGGCCTGAAAAAGCTGCCCGGTTTCATTTTTTTAAAAAAGGAGTTACTGCTCTTTTGTATACTCCTTTTAACCAGGCAATTGCCATTCCGTAGTTTGTTACGGGGACCCCGGCATCGATTGCAGGCTGAAGGCGGTTTAGAAGCTGTTTGCGGGTTATTACGCATCCCCCGCACTGAATCACAATTGAGTAATCAGTAATTTTGCGGGGTAGCTTGTCAAGACCTGCCACAACATCAAATTTCAGTTCGGCACCTGTATTTTTTTTTATCCATCCCGGAATTTTGAAGCGGCCTATATCTTCGCATGATACGTGGTGAGTACATGATTCAAGGATAAGTACGCGTTCACCTGTTTTAAGATTTGAAAGGCGGGGAGTACCTTCAAGGTACTTTTCGAAATTCCCTTTAAAGCGTGCAAGCATGATGCTAAAGCTTGTAAGGGGAATATTATCGGGAACTGAGCTGGCTGCGATGTCAAACACCTGACTGTCTGTTACGGCTAAAGCCGGCATTGTTTTGGTTTTGCCAAGAAAGTCCTTGATTTCACTTTCTTTAACTACAACGGCAATGCAGTTGTTGTCAATTATATCCCTTATTGCCTGTACCTGTGGAAGTATCAGTCTGCCGGCAGGCGCCTGAACATCTATAGGTGTTATCAGAAGCACCATATCACCCGCCGAAAGCAAGTCTCCCAGCAAGGATGGTGTTTTCCATGAAGATTCAGGTATGGTTTTTTTTACAAGATCAATTATCTCATCTCCATTTAATTGCTCTTTGGCAGAAAAATCTATAACTGCAGATTCGGTTATATTTGTTATTTCGTTTTTTTTGGAAACCTTTAAAGGTTCCATATCCGATTTGTTATGTATGACAAAATAAGGCAACCCTAAAGTTTTAAATTTTTTTACAAGCTCTTTTTCGTAAGAACCGAAATTGTTATGGGAGGTTACAAGGATTGCCAGATCCGTTAGCTTAAGTGAATCCAGGGTTTTGCCTGTGCGCTTTTCACCGAGCTCACCGGAATCATCGATTCCTGCGGTGTCTATTATTATTACCGGCCCGAAACCTGTTATTTCAAGTGATTTTTTAACCGGATCAGTCGTAGTGCCTGATGTTTCAGATACTATGGCAATTTCCTGTCCGGCAAGAATATTGATTATTGAACTTTTTCCCGTGTTGCGCCTTCCGTATATCCCGATATGCGGTTTTGAATCTTTGCCTTTTCTCATTTTTCGTATTATGAATAAGCAAAAATACAATTTTATACCGTTTTATTAAGTTAACGTCTGTGTAATTGTGAATTCAGTTTTAAGTCCCTTGTCAGCTCTATTACAACATATTGCATTCTTGTTCACTGATAAACAAATTGGTTTGTAAAATTTGTTTATATTTGGCGGCAGTTTAAAAGTAAGTTTAAATATTTAAATTTTTTAGTATGGCTTATTATCCTGAAAAAATTCCATTGTCAGCAAAATCGATGACGTTGCTAAGGAAATTGTTGAGGGAAAATCCAAGACTTGATCGTATTTATAAAAAATCTGCCGGTATTGAGCAGGTGAGAGAAAAGATAAGGGAGTGGGCGGAAGAAGTTTTAAGCGAGAACTCATATGCACAGAAGTATTATAAGGGTGATGATGCAGGATACGAAATTTTTAAAAAACTTCGCTGGCAGGATTTCTCTGCTATTCGTATATTGGATTATCTGGATAATGCAGGCCGTCAATTTCCCAATCCCTATCTTGGCGGTAAGAATACAATTAATGAGCCTTTTTGTGTTATCTGGCACGGAATAAAAACCGGTACCGGTGGTGCCAAACCTTTGTTTTTCGAGGATATGATAAATCTTTTCAGGCAGCTTACCGGTCAGCTTCCACAGGATATACCCGAAAGAGAAAGAGTGGAAAAGTGGATGAACAGGTGGTCACATGGACTTGAACCGGAAATTGTAGAGGAACGGAAAGAAAACCGTGAGCGCATTATACGAATTTTGGTTAATAATATTGAAAGCTGTGAGCCCGGGGAATCAAAATATGTATTTGAAAATGACATGACTTTTGAACAGAAAGTTGACAAGGTTCGCCAGTGGTGGGATGATTATAATTTTCACCTGCGTTTTGCAGTTCGCTCTCCCCGCCTGCTCAATGAACTCCTTGATTATTCGCTTGACCTTGAAACACAGAAACTGCTTGAAAAAGCCGAGAAAAAAGGAATACCTTTTTTTGTAAACCCTTATTACCTTTCTTTGCTTAGCACAAAAGCCGACGCATTTCATGTAGGCTCGGATATGGCTATACGTCATTATGTAATATACAGCAAAACTTTGATCGATCAGTTCGGCAATATTGAAGCCTGGGAAAAGGAAGACAAAGTAAAGCCGGGTAAACCCAATGCCGCAGGATGGATATTGCCCTCTCACAGAAATATTCACAGAAGGTATCCGGAAGTTGCAATTATGATCCCCGATACTATGGGAAGGGCTTGTGGTGGTTTGTGTGTATCGTGCCAGCGAATGTATGATTTTCAGAGGGGTAATTTGAATTTTGACCTCGATAGTCTTAGACCTTCCAGGGCATGGGGAAAAAGGTTGCGTAAGCTAATGGATTATTTTGAAAATGATTCCCAGTTGCGCGATATACTTATTACGGGTGGCGATGCCCTTATGAGTATGGACAGCTCACTTGAGGATATTTTGAATGAAGTTTACAATATGGCAGTTCGCAAAAGGGAAGCCAACAAATCCCGTCCTGAAGGATCCAAATATGCAGAAATTCAAAGAATACGCCTTGGCACCAGGTTGCTTGCATATCTGCCGCAAAGGGTAACGCCTGAACTTGCTGAAAAGCTCCGTAACTTCAGGGAAAAGGCCGCCAGGGCAGGTATAAAGCAGTTTGTAATTCAGGCACATTTTGAAAGCCCTATGGAGGTAACCCCGGAGACAAAAATAGCAGTTGAACGTCTTTTGTCGGCAGGATGGATTGTAACCAATCAGCTTGTTTTTACATCTGCTGCTTCGCGCAGAGGGCATACGGCCATGCTCAGGAAAGTACTCAATGATATTGGTGTGATTACATATTATACATTTTCAGTTAAGGGCTTCCAGGAAAATACTTTCAATTATGCCACAAATGCAAGGGCGGTACAGGAGCAGGTTGAAGAAAAGAGAATAGGGAAACTGCCCGAAGAATTAAATGAAGAGGTTGATTCACTTCCGGAAGAGCCTGTCAAAATACCCGAAAAGGTATGGGAAATAAGGAAAAAGGCCGGCATACCCTTTCTTGCAACAGACAGGAATGTTATAAATCTTCCTGCAGTTGGCAAAAGCTTAACTTTCAGGACTATCGGTATTACCCGTTTCGGCAGGCGTATACTTGAATTCGACCATGATAATCAGCGCTGGCACAGTCCCATTATCAACAAAATGGGAAAAGTAACAATAATAGAAAGCAAGCCGGTTGGCGAGTATATTAATCAACTCGAAGAAATGGGAGAAGACATAAATGAATATTTAAGCGTTTGGGGTTATTCCATCGGTGAAACAGAACCTCTTGCTTCGTTGTTTGAATACCCCGGATATGAGTTTAAAAAGACAGAGGAGCTTACCAATTTGAAGATTTAGCCGCGTTATTGAAGTTGGAAAACTGATTTAAAGATAATTATTCGGTTACTCCATTAAAATTCCCCAGCGGGCAGCTGTGCTGTTGTTAGTGTGCAATTGG
Source organism: Bacteroidota bacterium (assembly GCA_003554865.1). Lineage (GTDB taxonomy): Bacteria > Bacteroidota > Bacteroidia > Bacteroidales > PUMT01 > PUMT01. The sequence goes on from PWHJ01000089.1 coordinate 9,742, forward strand.
CTGGGAATATGCAATTACGTCTTTACCTGTTATTTCTTTGTCGCATAAAATAATTAACCTTTCCAGAACATTTCTGAATTCGCGTACATTCCCTGTCCAGTTTATTTTTTTTAACTCTTCAATTGCATCCCGGGTTATTTTCTTTTTCTGCATTCCGTATTCACCGCAGATCATCTCGTTGTAGTAATCTGCCAGCAGGGGAATGTCTTCAAGTCGTTCATTAAGTGTAGGGACATGTATAATTATTACGCTTAATCTGTGATAGATGTCTTCGCGAAAACGCTTTTCCTCTATCTCTTTTTTCATATCCTTATTGGTTGCGGCAATTACACGTACATTAACCTCTATATTCTTGTCGCTGCCAACGCGTGTTATTTTGTTTTCCTCAAGTGTGCGTAATACTTTAGCTTGTGCGGGAAAGCTCATGTCACCGATTTCATCAAGAAAAATTGTGCCGTTGTGAGCCTGCTCAAACTTTCCGGTGCGGTCTTTGTGTGCCGATGTAAAAGCCCCTTTTTCATGTCCGAAAAGCTCACTTTCAATTAATTCGGAAGGTATGGCAGCACAGTTCACCTCGACAAAAGCATTGCCGGCTCTCGGACTCTTTTCGTGAAGCCATCTTGCCACCAATTCTTTACCTGTTCCGTTTTTGCCGGTTATGAGAACACGTGCATCAGTCGGGGCAACCCGCTCAGTTATTTCTTTCACTTTTTTCATGGCAGGTGACTCTCCGATCATATCGTAGGTTTTTTTTACCTTACGTTTAAGGGCTTTAGTTTCCGTAATAAGTTCCGATTTGTCGAGTGCATTTCGGATCGTTATCAATAATCTGTTCAGGTCAAGTGGTTTTTCAATGAAATCATAAGCTCCTTTTTTAATTGCTTCAACAGCGGTATCGACATTCCCGTGGCCTGTTATCATTATAACCGGCACATCCGGTGAAAGAGAATGGATCTTTTCAAGCACTTCGATCCCGTCCATCTTAGGCATTTTAATATCCAAAAGAACGGCATCATACTGGTTTTGCTTGAATAATTCCAGTCCTTCGTCCCCGTCGGATGACAGGTCAACATTATGATTTTCGTATTCAAGCACCTCCTCTAAAGCATTGCGAATGCTCTTCTCATCGTCAATAACCAGGATATTTGCCATATTTAGTACTATTTATATGAACCCCCATCAGCCTTTGGCAGACAAAATAAGATGAACAAACATGGGGGTCCATTCAGAATAAAAAGAAATGTATTTAATTGACATTCTATAGTAACTTGTTGAATATTAGTTTAATTAACCATGTTTATGCGAATGCTTAACCTCTTAATTGTTGTATGTAAGCCACTTCCATAACTCTTTGTAATTTGGTTTCTTTCCGTACATAAGTATACCTGTTCTGTAAATTTTACCAGCCATCCATGTTATGAGTATAAATGTGACAATTAGCAATACCATTGACAAAATCACCTCCCAGTAAGGAACGCCGAAAGGTATGCGGACCATCATAATTACGGGCGAAGTAAAGGGTATAATTGAAAACCAGAAAGCAAGCGCACTTTCAGGATTCTGAATGGCGTTCATCATTACAAAGATCGAAAGTATTAAAGGAATGGTAACGGGCAGCATAAACTGCTGTGTGTCTGCCTCGTTGTCAACGGCTGAAGCTATGGCAGCGAAAAGCCCCGCGTAGAGCAGGTATCCTGCAAGGAAGAAAAACAGGAAAGCCCCTATCATTACACCAAAATTCACGGTAGAAAGAGAAGCAAAGATCTGTGTTACTTCACTGTATTGTTCGGCGCTTATTGGTTGAGAATCAGGCAGAAGACTTGAGCTTTCCTGTGATGAAGAAGAAATTATGTCTTCAGCAACGACCTGTTCTGATGAGGGGACCTGCAGTTCGGAAAAAACCAGTCCTCTGCCGGCTGAAACAAGAATAAAAGTCAATAAGACCCAAAAAAGGAATTGTGTGAGACCAACAAGACCTATGCCTGCTATTTTGCCTATCATAAGCTGAAATGGGCGTACGGATGATATTATGATCTCAACCACACGGCTTGATTTTTCCTCGATAACACCTCTCATAACCTGTGAGCCGAAAAGAAAGATGAACAGATATATCAAAAAGCCGCCGATATAACCCGTACCCATAGCCAGGGCGGGATGGGTTTCCCGGTCGGCTCCATCATCCCCCCATACAATCGTCCGGATATTGATACTGGTTTGAATGCTTTGCAGTATATCGTCCAGATTCTCTATATCGTAAGCCTTGATCTTTTGTCTTTCAATTTCCTTTTCAATGGCATTTGAAATATGCATCCTCACATTAAGATTGGGCTGGCGGTCTGACATCAACTGAACTGCTGATGGGGTGTGAGGCAAAATGTGGGATATATATAAAACTGCATAGTAAGGGGTTTGTGAAAAATTTTCACGGATCTCCTCCACTGAAGCATCTTCCAGATATGTGAATTTAAGGTATTCGGTTTCAGGCAATTGTCCTTTGAATAATTCTGATTCGTCAATAACTGCAATTGTACGCACTTCCCTGTCCTCTAATGTTGCAAACCAGGCGGGGCCGATTATAAGAGCTGCAAAAAGAACCGGTCCGAGCAGGGTCATTACGATAAATGATTTTTTCCTGATCCTCGAAAAATATTCCCGGGCAACTATCAATGAAGTTTTACTTTTCATCTTTTTCCCCCTTTTTTTCGTTTACAAGATCAATAAATATGTCGTTCATTCCCGGTAGCAGTTCGGTAAAAGATGTAATATGATAATGGGGCATTAATATTTTCAGCAGCTCATTGTTAGCTGAAGCTTTATGCATTTTTATCCTGGCCATGCAACCGCCCCCGGTTTCTTTCATATCCATTATTTCGTAGTCACTGCTCAAAAATGAGTCTAACTTTTGAGGGGCACCCTCAAAGTGTATCTCGTATATTCCAGGCTTGAATTTTTGTCTTATTTCATGAACAGCCCCGCTAATTATGCTTTTGGCATTGTCTATCAGAGTAATATGGTCACACAGCTCTTCTACAGAGCCCATGTTGTGAGTGGAAAAAATAATTGTTGCCCCGCGTTTTTTAAGGTTTATTACTTCATTCTTGAGCAGGTTGGTGTTTATGGGATCAAATCCGCTAAAGGGCTCATCGAAAATAAGTAGCATGGGCTCGTGCAAAACAGTTATGATAAACTGGACTTTTTGCTGCATTCCCTTTGAAAGTTCTTCCACTTTTTTATCCAGCCAGTCATATATCTCAAATTTTTCAAACCAGTATTTAACACGCTTTAAGGTATCAGCTCTGGAAAGACCTTTCAGCCTGCCCATATAAATGGCCTGCTCACCCACTTTCATTTTTTTATAAAGCCCCCTCTCCTCTGGCATATAGCCAATATGTTGAATGTCGCTGCTTTTTAGTTTTCTCCCGTTGAAGAGAAGCTCTCCCGAATCAGGAGCCATTATCTGGTTTATAATTCTGATAAGGGTGGTTTTGCCGGCACCGTTTGGCCCCAGCAATCCATAGATACTGTGTTCGGGAATTGAAACAGTTACATCATTAAGGGCAATGTGGTTTGAGTACTGTTTGGTTACATTCCTGGCTGCAAATAACTCCATTATTGTTAATGTTAAGAACAAACTGCAAAAATAGTAAAAAACAAAGTATCTTTTTGTTCAGTAATTATTTTTTGGAGTGTGAGCCCTTGAATTTTTTGACTTAATGAAAAACGTTTTTCATGCGTTCAAAAAAGGATTTGTCTATTTGTTCCTTGTCTGGTTTGAAGTTTGTCGAATCTTTCAGTTTTTCAAGCATCTCTTTTTCTTCCCTTGAAAGTTTCCTTGGAATCCATACATTAATGTTTGCCAGCAGGTCGCCTCTTCCATAGCTGTTAAGTTCAGGAAGGCCTTTACCCCTTAGGCGCAGGATTTTTCCGGGTTGTGTTCCGGGGTCTATTTTAATTTTAACTTTTCCCTCCAGGGTGGGGACTTCCACATGAGAACCCAATGCAGCCTCGGGAAAGCTGACATAAAGATTGTAAATAAGGTCATTTCCGTCCCGAATAAGTTCGGGATGCTTCTCCTCCTCAATTACAACTATCAGATCGCCATTCATACCACCCCTGCGTGCTGCATTTCCTTTACCACTTACCGACATTTGCATGCCTTCGGCAACTCCGGCCGGGATATTAATGGGGATCACCTCGGTGCTTTTTACGATTCCCTCTCCGTAACATTCAGTACATTTGCTTGTTATGGTTTTACCTTCGCCGCCGCATGAAGGGCATGTTGAAGTGGTTTGCATCTGCCCCAGGAAGGTGTTGGCTACCTTTGTCACCTGCCCGCTGCCATGACATGTGGAACAGTTGCTGTAGGCGCTGCCGTCTCTGGCGCCTGTACTTTTACATGCTTTACAGGAGACATATTTGTTTACCTTTATTTTTTTCTCCACACCTTTGGATATATCATCCAGTGTCAGGCGCACTTTTACACGCAGATTCGCACCCTTGTTAGCACGCCGGGAACGACCGCCTGTGGAAAAACCTCCAAATCCGCCGAAACCACCGCCAAAAATATCGCCGAATTGGGAAAATATATCTTCCATTGTCATGCCTTCGCCGCCAAATCCTCTGCCTTCTCCTTTAACACCGGCATGACCATAACGGTCATAACGGGCCCGTTTTTCTTCATCTCCCAAAACCTCGTAGGCTTCGGCAGCTTCTTTGAACCTCTCTTCTGTTGTCGGATCCCCTGGATTTTTATCTGGGTGGTATTTCAATGCAAGCTTCCTGTAGGCTGCTTTTATCTCACTTTGTGAGGCGTTGCGGTCTATTCCTAATATTTCGTAATAATCTTTTTTGGCCATTTTCTCTTTTTTTTTCGGGTTCTAAAAGATCCCTTATTACTCACCCACTACTACTTTGGAGTAACGTATTACATTGTCGTTGAGTGTGTACCCCTTCTGAACCACGTCTACAACTTTTCCCTTTTGCTTTTTTGATTCTACAGGGACTTTTGTGACAGCTTCATGATAATCGGTGCTGAATTCCTGGTTCATGGCAGGGATCTCTTCCAGCCCTTTTTCTTTTAAAATTGATATCAATTTATTATATATAAGCTTCACACCCTCTTTAACAGCATCAATATTCTCTGTATTTTCCATAGATTCCAGAGCACGCTCGAAATCATCAATTACCGGCAAAATTGATTTTATAACATCTTCACCCGCCGTTTTCTGAAGTTCTGATTTTTCACGGAGGGTTCTTTTGCGGTAATTGTCAAATTCGGCTGACAAACGGACATACTTATTCCACGATTCTTCAAGCTTGTCCTGAAGGATCTCCATTTCATCCTTCTCTTCGGTGTCAGCCTCCCGGGTTTCCTCATCAGCTGATGCCGGAGCTTCCTCCTCAGCAGGGGCTTCTTTTTCCTGCTTTTGTTTATCAATTGTTTCTGATGTTTCTTTTTCTCCGGTCGTTTCAGTTTTTTCTTCCGCCTGCTTTTCAGTTACTTTTTCTTCAGTTTTATTTTTTGTCTTTTCTTCTTTCTCGTTAGATTCTTTTCTTTCTTTTTTATTATCGGCTTTATTATGTCCCTTTTCTTGCTCCTCTCTGTACTTTTCCATATTTGCAAAATTTTATAATATATATCGTAAAAAATGCGGCGAGCAAAAACTCTGCCAAAACAAAAACAAGCCATATTGGCACTGCAAAGTAAATTATAATAAAAAAAATTACAAAAGGTTTCTTATCTTAAGAATTTTACCTTAGCGGAAGTTGCAAAAAACTCAGCTCAATCTTTTTATGTCTGCACCTATTTTATTGAGTCTTTCATCAATATTTTCATACCCTCTGTCTATCTGATCGATATTGTGAATTATGCTTTTCCCTTTTGCCGAAAGGGCTGCAATAAGGAGTGCAACACCGGCTCTTATGTCAGGTGACGACATTGTAGTGCCTCTAAGCTTGTATTTTTTGTTTATTCCAATAACAGTTGCCCTGTGGGGATCACAAAGTATTATTTGTGCACCCATGTCAATGAGTTTATCAACAAAGAATAGCCTGCTTTCAAACATTTTCTGATGGATCAGAACACTTCCCCTTGCCTGGGTGGCAACTACCAGTAGTACACTGAGCAGGTCCGGCGTCAGCCCCGGCCAGATGGCATCTGAGATGGTCATTATGGAACCGTCCATAAATGTTTCGATTTGGTATTTTTTTTGTTTGGGGATGAATATATCGTCATTCCTGCATTCAAGTTGTATACCCAGTCTTTTGAATGAGAATGGGATCAAACCCAGGTTTTCATATGAAACGTTTTTTATGGTAATTTCGGATTCTGTCATTGCAGCCAGCCCAATGAAGCTGCCTATTTCTATCATGTCGGGCAAAATGTTGTGTTCTGTGCCCCCCAGGTATTCAACTCCCTTTATGGTAAGAAGGTTCGATCCGATACCTGATATATTTGCCCCCATTTTATTGAGCATCTTGCAAAGCTGTTGTATATATGGCTCGCAAGCTGCATTGTAAATGGTTGTGGTTCCTTCGGCCATTGCTGAAGCCATTATGATATTGGCCGTTCCTGTAACTGAGGCTTCATCCAGATGAATGTAGCTGCCTTTCAGTCCGTTTGACTTAACAGAATAAAATCTCCCAGTTGTGTCCGTTTTAATTTCTGCGCCTAATTTGGTAAAACCGAAAAAGTGGGTGTCAAGCCTGCGACGCCCGATTTTATCACCGCCAGGCTTAGGGGTAAACGCTTCTCCGTAACGTGCCAGTAACGGCCCTATTACCATAACCGATCCGCGAAGATCTGAGGCTTTGCTTTTATATTCGCGGCTTTTCATAAGATTTGTATTCAGCTCGCCAGCCTGAAAGGAGAACTCACCTTTACCTTTTTTAATGAGTTCAACACCCAGATACTTTAACAAGTCTATCAACTTGTTTACATCAAGAATGTCGGGGATGTTGGTAATTGTAATTTTTTCCGGTGTAAGCAGTGTAGCGCAAATAATTTGCAAAGCTTCGTTTTTTGCACCCTGGGGAGTTATTTCTCCTGAGAGAGGGTTTCCGCCCTTTATCTTAAAAGAGGCCATGGTTGTATGAAAAAATTAATGAGTTGTTATAGGATAGAGTCAATGCAAGTGAGCTTATTTTTTTCGCTGCTCTTTTTTCTTTTTTTTCTTCGAGAGTATTTCCCTTGACTCCGAGAGCTTTAAATTGGGATCTACCTTTAGTTTTCCCCCTGACATTTCTTCCAGGTCTTTTAATATAACCTCATCGGTAACCTGTGGTTTATTCCAGGTGAGATAACACTTTTTCATATGGTTGGCAATCATCTGGATGAAGGCTACTTTTTTTTCCCCTTCCTCCATTTCAATAGCAGTCTTTATCATGTTTTCAATAATTCTCCCATAATGTTTGTACTTTATCGGATCATTTTTGTACATAATAATTTTAGGTTTTTCATTTAAAACCTTCGGGGATGGCTTCTCGTAAGGTGAGTCAACATCAAGCCTGAAATCAGACATTATCGCAAGATGATCCCACAGTTTTTGTTTGTGGTCACGCAAATGAGGATTAAGATTGGCCATTATTGCTATTATGGTGCGGGCAGCCTTGTTTCGCTCCTCCCTGTTTTCAATTGTACAGGCATGCTCTATCATTTTATGAATGTTTCTCCCGTATTCGGGCATGATCATCTCTTCCCTGGAGGTGTTGTAATCGTGGTTCATATCAGCAATTTTTTGCAAAGGTACTATAATTTGGAATATTAGTCAAAAGAGTATTGACCTGGGGGGTGTTGGTATGTACATCATACTAAAAACCGCTGTTTTTGAATCCGCGGTTTTTACTAATGAGAAGGATAGTCTCTATCACTTTCTTCTTTTTTACCCGGAAATAATTTTCCCAAAATTCTTCCTGCAAACGAAAAAGTTTGTTTAATTACTGACATTACACGGGTTACCCTGGCAATTGTAGAAGTGAAAGAATATGCTACCTCGGCCGATTTTAGTGTTATCATTATATCTTTTTCAGCCACGAGCATTTCGTAACGCAGCTTTATCTTTTCCTGTCTTATATCCCCGAGAGTTTTAATTCTCTTAAACCTTTCCCCGTGTATCATTTTATTTGTTTTATAAATTATAAATCTTCTTCAAAAAAGGTTTTTTTAAGGGAATTGATAATGAATCGGCTGAAAATCTTTCTTTTCAGAGCTGCAAGAACAATCCCCACCAGAAGAAAAAAACCGCCTACGATTAAAAGCCCCAGTTCTATGCTTTCTATTATTCTGCCAATATAAACTGCTCCCGCCAAAGCAATAATTATCAATGCAATGACGAAAGCAGAAATAATGAAAATACTTGAATAAAGACTGGTCAGCACCTTTACAACCTTCTCAAAAGTTGTGAGGGTGTAGTAGGCTGATTTTGCTTCCACATAATTTTTTATACTCTCCCAAAGTCCGGAAAAACTGTCGGTTAACGATTTTTGATCCATTTAAAGGGTAATTTGTTTATGCGGGATTACTGTTTGCCTGTTTTAATCTCGGTGGAGAATCACTGACCTTTTGGTTTTTTTTCGGATCCCATGTACCCTTTCAGATCGTCAATTTTTTCCTGGACTTTCTTAATGGCATCATCCGAATAATCTTTTGCCTTTTTTTCAATGTTCTGACGGGTTTCAGCTCCGCTTCGAGGTGCAAACAACAGTCCTACAGTTAGCCCTGCAGCTGCTCCAAGTAAAAATCCTGCAATAACTTTTCCTGATGAATTACTCATAGCGTTTAGTTTTAAATGTTTTTAAATAGATGCAGCTATTTCTCTAATACAAACTTAAGAATTAAATATCTTAAATCAAAAAAAATTAATTATCAATTGTTTCCCTTTGTGAAACTGATTTTTCGCAGGTAACTGGTGAATGACCGCATGGGGAAAATTTCAGAGGATCAATAAGTTCCTGAAATTCTTGAACCACAAAGATTATAAGAGAGTCTGACAAGGAGTAGATGTTTTTTTTTATTGCCAGGTTGGTTATATTTGCCAAATTAATTTAAGTAATTGACAGTTGGACGGTTAACCGGGGAGAGAGATTTTTTGGAGTATAATAAAAGCGCTTATTATAAACCGAAACCGGTTGTAGATAAATAGTAGTCTGTTTTTCAAAGAGTATTGTTATAATTATTTCATAAATGCCGATATTATGGTTGAATTTGTAATAAACCCCCTAAAGAACAAACCGGTAGAGAATTTTCGTGAAGTGGCTGAGTCACTAAAGAATTCGAAAGCACCTGAATATCATAAAACTATAAAAGGGTATGAACCCACCCCGCTTGTTTCATTGCCTGCACTTGCAGAAGAATTGAACCTTGAGGCTGTGCATGTAAAGGACGAGTCACAACGTTTCGGTCTGAATGCTTTCAAGGCTTTGGGGGCCTCATATGCTGTGTTCAGATATTTGCAGGATAATCCCGGGGAATATGTGTTTAGTGCTGCAACTGACGGGAATCATGGAAGGGCTTTGGCCTGGGCTTCCCGTTTGTTCGGACAGCTTACAAGAATTTTTGTTCCCGAATATACAACATCTCAAAGGATTAAAAGCATCAGGAAAGAAGGTGCCGTGGTTCACAAGATTAAAGGCGGTTATGACCTGGCTGTGGAAACAGCAAAGAAAGAGAGTATTAAAAACGATTGGGTTTTAATACAAGATACTTCATGGGAAAATTACAGCAAAATTCCTTCATGGGTTATAGCCGGATACCAGACCCTGTGCAGTGAAGTTGATAACCAGACAGAACCTGTTTCAGGCTCAGGTGAGCTTCCATATTACGATCTTGTTTTACTTCAATGCGGAGTTGGAAGTTATGCAAGCAGTGTAATATGGTATTACCTTCAAAATTACGGTGACAAATCTCCTGACTTTGTTTTGGTAGAACCTGCCGCATCTTGCGGAGTGTTACGCTCGATTTTAAATGGCAGGCTCAGTTCCCCGGGATCTTCCGGAAAAACAATAATGGCCGGACTGAACTGCGGTAAGCCTTCATTGATTTCATGGCCTCTGTTGCGAAATAATGCCGATGGAGCTATGGTAGTTTATGATGAAGATACAAAGCAGGCCATGCGCAAATTTTATTATCCAACAAATGGTGACCCGAAGATTGTCTCCGGCGAGTCAGGAGCTGCCGGCATGGCCGGCCTGCTTAAGCTTGCACGTGACCCCGCTTTTTCAGTTTTAAAGGAAAAACTGCAGATTGGCTCCCAAACAAAAGTACTTTTAATAAATACCGAAGGGGATACTGACAGAAGAAGCTTCAGGAAAATAGTTAAGTAAAAAAAAATTATTGTACAGTTATTCTCAACCCTGATTAAAAGGTTGCACTATAAGTAATTAATCCTGAGTCTTGTTTAAATTCCAATTATCCCTTTTTAATCAATTACTTTAAGTTTGGCAAACTTTAGAAGCAGTTGTTTTTGTCCTGCCGACTGAAAGAAAACAACTGCTTTTGTATTGGGTGGCTCACCATTAACCTGAAGCACTTTCCCTTTTCCAAATCGCTGATGTTCTACAGTCATTCCTGCAGAGAGCTTTTCTCCCAGATAGTTTTCGGTGTCATTCTGCGAGTTATTCTCTTTGCTTTTTTCGAGCCTGACAAGTTTTTTCCCTGATGCAGAACCTGCAGTAGTTAATGTATCTGTATTCCTGCCGGGGGAGTTCGCGGAAGAAAAATTTTTACTTGACTTTTCTCTTCCGGGTGATTTGCCAATGTGTCCGATTTCAGAAAAGTCAAGGTACTTATTATCAATTTCATTTATGAAACGGCTTGGTTTGCAATATACCGGAGATCCCCAGCGGTATCGCGATTGTGCAAAGGAGAGTTTTACTTTTCTTTGAGCTCTTGTTATTGCCACATAAAAGAGGCGGCGCTCCTCTTCTATCTCCTGCATCGTTGAACAGGAAAATCTGCTTGGGAAAAGCTCTTCTTCCATCCCTGCTACAAAAACATATTTGAATTCCAAACCTTTTGCAGAATGAACGGTCATAATTGTAACTTTGTTTTTGTCTTCCGGCTTTTCCTTGTCAGTGTCTGTTAAAAGTGATACATTTTCAAGAAATGCAGGCAGATTTGTGTTGCCTCCTTTCTCAATCTGACTTGCGGTAAATTCTCTTATCCCGTTTAACAGCTCCTGAATATTTTCATACTTGGTGATATTCTCCGGTGATCCTGGTTTGAACAAATCCTGCAGAATACCTGATTTAGATGCAATATCCATTGCTTTTTCATGGGCATTTTCAGTTTGGATATCTTTTGCAAAGTCTTTTATCATTCCTGCAAAGCTTTCCAGCTTTTTTATAATTCCCCTGTTGAGGCCAAGATTATTTTCATGGTTGCTTATTTCACTTACAATTTCCCAGAGATTATATCCTGATTCAATGGCATAATTGTTTAATTTTTCAAGGGTGGTTTTACCTATTCCTCTTGCAGGGTAATTTACAACCCTGAGGAAAGCCTCACTATCAAGCTGGTTAACCGAGAGACGAAAGTATGCAAGCAAATCTTTTATTTCTTTTCTCTGGTAAAACGAAAGACTTCCGTAGACTTTATAGGGAATGTTTTGCTTACGAAGGGATTCCTCAAATATTCTGGATTGGGCATTGGTGCGGTATAATATGGCAAAATCTTTATAATCGGCCTCTTCGGTAATAATTGTCTTGCGTATTGATTCGGCAAGCAGTATTCCTTCTTCTGTGTCGGTTGAAGTTTTAAATACCTTTATTTTATCTCCCGTTTCATTGTCAGACCAAATCTGTTTTGACAACTGGCTGCGGTTTTTCTCGATCAGGCTGTTGGCGGCGTTTACAATGGTTTTTGTTGAACGGTAATTTTGTTCCAGTTTGAAAATCTTGTGATCGGGGTAATCTTTTTTGAAATTTAGCATATTTTCTATACGTGCTCCCCGGAAGGCATAAATGCTTTGGGCATCGTCACCGACTGCGCATATGTTGCGGTGAATTCCTGCCAGTTTTGAAACTATAAGGTATTGAGCAAAATTGGTATCCTGAAACTCGTCAACCAGTATATAACGGAATCTCTCCTGGTACTTTTTGAGAACTTGGGGAAAATCACGCATTAATATATTTGTGTTAAGCAGCAGGTCATCAAAATCCATTGCATCTGACTGAAAGCATCTTTTTGCATAGATGCTGAATATATCTCCAATCTGAGGCTTTTTTGATCTTTTGTCTCTTTCAATAAATTGTGAATTGGATTGATAGGCGGCGGCGGTTATAAGGTTATTCTTGGCCGAGGAGATCCGGCCAAGCACTTCTGCCGGCTTGTACAATTGGTCGTCAAGCGATAACTCCCCAATAATCTTTTTAATTGCTTTTTTTGAGTCTACAGTATCATAAATGGTGAAATTTGAGGTGTACCCGAGCAGTGAAGCTTCGGCTCTCAATATTCTGGCAAAGACGGAGTGAAAAGTTCCTATCCAGAGGGGGCGGACTACCTCCTGGCCCAAAAGTCCTGCCACCCGGTCCTTCATTTCTCCCGCGGTCTTGTTTGTGAATGTCAGGGCCATAACTGAGCTTGCAGGGACACCTTTTTGCAGGAGGGAGGCTATACGGCAGGTCAGCACCCTGGTTTTTCCTGATCCGGCACCGGCTATTATAAGATGTGCACCTTCATGATCTGTTGCTGCCTCTTTTTGTACGTTATTGAGATTTTCCAGAAAATTCACTATACCAGTTTTATAAAGTTTTTTTGGGTTTTTTGATAATTGTATGCAAGTTGCACCGTAAAATTACTTTCATATTTCCTGGGGTCAAATCTTAATCCCGATATTTTATAAACATTTTATGTGTATAAATTGTAATTGTCAATTTTATCAAACCGATAATTTAATGTATATTTTCAAAACAATTAGGTATTTGATCACGTATCAGTATTGTTGTGTTTTCTTTTAATACCGGCTGCTGTATGTTAGGTAATCGTTTCCGAAATGGTTCAGTTTTTGCACTAATATTTATGCTGTTTGGCGGCATATTGACAAATGGTTATGCCCAGATAGATACACCTTATCCTGTAAACACAATGCCGGCACCATACTCCTCAGATATTTACCCCGATACCATATTTGTTTTTTGTGATTATCCCCTGGAGCTTACCGCTTCTTTTAACGGCAATTCCCGGTTATATAATTTCGAATGGTCGAATTTTAACACCTCTACATTGTCCTACGATGTTTTTTTGGTTGAGAATGGGGAGACTTCAACTGTCCGTGACCTTGATCCCGGGGGTTACCGGGTCAGGATTACCGCAGGTGAAGATATAGACACTGTTTTCAGTGTGTGGGCTTTTGGAAATACTGTTCATGCTGAAAACTCAATTGGTCATGTAAGCTGTGGTGAACTTGCTTTAACGGGAGAGGTTGAATGTAAAGATCTTGTCTTTTACCACCCTGAAACGAAGGAGGAACATTCAATTGAAAACGATTATTTTTTTGAGTGGACAGCCTCCCCTTATGCTGCAATACCGTATCCTTCAGAGGATTTAAATCCTGTAACGCATGATCCCCCTTACGAGGATACATGGTTTTATCTTACCTCAGAAGATAATTTTGGGTGTACTGCATCAGATTCGGTATTTTATGAAACCATTGAGGTAAAGGCCGATTTCGTTCCCGATCCCATTGAAGGTCCGGCACCGCTTGAGGTCAGTTTCACAAACAAAAGCATAAATGCAGCAGAATATCAGTGGTTTTTTGGAGAACCCGACGGATTCCAGGGTGTTCCAGATGAGACATCATTTGAACCAGTTCACACATTTAAAGCACCTAGAGAATATTATGTCAGACTCAAAGCGTTCAGTGAGGCCGGGTGTGAAGATGAGTTCACATATCCCGATCCGGTTTATGTTCATTATTCGAAATTAGAAGTGCCAAATGTTTTCACTCCCGACGGTGACGGTATAAATGATGTTTTTAAGGTGGATAGCCGCTCACTTAGGGAATTCCGCGGCTCCATATATAACCGTAACGGAAAGAAGGTTTTTGAATGGACAGACCCGGAAGAAGGATGGGACGGAACGGTTAACAGAGGTAAAAAAGCCTCACCCGGTGTCTATTTTTATATAATAAGGGGTCGCGGCTGGGACGGTGTTGAATATGAATATACCGGCTCTTTACACCTCTACAGGGGTGGATGATTTTTTGCAATTCCTTGATACACTTTTTTACAGTACATTCCAAATATTTGCGTCTTTTTTAATTATTTAACTCTCCCTTAACAAATTTTTAAGGTGAGGCTGGAAATAATTAATTTTTTACCATCGTTTTTTATATGTAAAGAGTTGTATTATAAGCATATAGCTTATAAGGCAATTTTCATTAGGTAACATAAAAATCTTTTTTTATGGTACAAAAAATGTTTTTTATCCTTATTTTATTGATTCCAATGAGCTTTACATTGTCATTTGCTCAGATTACAGTCACAGGAAAAGTAACATCAGCTGAAACCGGAGAACCTATTGAAGAAGCATCTGTGAAAATCAAGGGGCAACTCGAAGGGACACTTACCGACAGTACAGGTGCTTACATGATTGAGGCGCCTTCGCCGGAAACGGTACTTGAATATTCAGCTGAAGGTAAAAAGTCAGAGCAAATAGAAGTAGGCACACAGGAAAAGATTGACGTTGAGCTGGAACCTCGATCAGAGGAGCCAGAACAGGGCCAGGAGATGGGTCAGGAGATGGACCAGATTACAATTGAAGGCACCGTTATTTGTGCTGAAACAGAAGAACCTCTTGAGGGCGTATCTGTTGCTGTACAGGATGAGTTAGAGCAAGCAGTTACTGATAGTGAAGGCGATTACGAAATTGAGGTGCAATCTGAGGAGTCTGTACTGGAGTTTCAGATCTTCGGAAGAGAAAGGAAAGAGGTGGTAGTTGATGATCAAAAAACCATCAATGTTGAGCTGGAACCGGAAAATTTAGATTCCCACTGAGTTAAACTGTGGTGATTGAAAGAAAAAATGTTAAAAAAAGCTGCCAAAAGGCAGCTTTTTTTGATACACCTGTGGCAGCTATGTGAACTGTGGGCTTGAAATATTATTATTCCTCCTTCTGTTCTTCCTCGTAGGCCTTAAGCAGTTTCTCCTGAATATCCCCGGGTACTGCTTCGTATTTTGAAAGTTCCATGGTAAATGTTGCCCGCCCGTTGGTCAGCGAACTCAATGAAGTGGAATATTTACCCATTTCTGCCAGCGGCACTTTGGCTTTTATCCTTTCAAAACCTTTTTCGCTTGACATTCCTTCTATTGTTGCCCGCCTGCCTTGCAGGTCGCTCATTACGTCACCCATTTTTTCAGAGGGTACAAGCACCTCAACATTGTATATGGGCTCCAGGATTTTTGGGCCGGCGTTTTTGAAAGCATCCTTGAATGCACTCCGGCCTGCAATTTTAAATGATATCTCATTTGAGTCGACAGGGTGCATCTTCCCGTCATAAACTACAACCCTTATGTCACGTGCATATGATCCGGTAAGAGGGCCTTCTTCCATTTTCTCCATAACACCTTTTAAAATGGCCGGCATAAAGCGCGAGTCTATGGCTCCTCCCACTATGCAGTTGTAGAAAACCAGTTTCCCGCCCCATGGCAGATCGTGCTCTTCCTTGCCTCTTACCGAAACATTAATGTCTTTCCCGTTAATCTTATATTTTACCGGGTCCGGAAGATTTTCAGAATAAGGCTCAATTATCATATGAACTTCACCAAACTGCCCGGCACCCCCTGATTGCTTTTTATGCCTGTAAGTTGCCTGGGCCGTTTTTGTTATGGTCTCGCGATATGGTATTTTGGGTGCGACAAACTCGGTTTCAACTTTAAAAATATTATCAAGGTGCCATTTAAGAATGTTAAGATGGTATTCACCCTGCCCGTGAACTATTATTTGCTTTAGTTCTTTTGAGTATTCAATCAGAATGGTGGGGTCCTCCTCGTGCATTCTTGCAAGTGCCTCGCCAAGTTTTTCCTCATCCGATTCCGATTTGGCCTTTATGGCTATCCTGAATCTCGGCTCAGGGAATTCTATTGAAGGAAACATAAATTTTTTGTTTCCCCCGTAAAGTGTATGGTTTGTTTTGGTGCTTTTAAGCTTTACTGTTGCACCTATGTCTCCGGCTACCATCTTCGGGGTTTTTTTGCGGTTTTTCCCCGCTGTTACCAGTATCTGTGACAATCTCTCCTTAGTGTCGGTCTGGGCGTTTACTATATCCATCCCTTCTGTAATTTCACCCGACATTACCTTGAAGTAATTGATTTCACCGATATGCTGCTCATATGATGTTTTAAAGACAAAAAGTGACGGTGGCAATGATGGATCGTATTTAACTTCTTCGCCTTCAGTTGTCTCGGGTGGATGGACTTCGTTTGGTGATGGTGCGCTTTCACAGATGAATTCCATCAAACGGTCGATTCCCATGTTCTTCTTTGCCGATGTACACAGAATCGGGAATATATTTCTTGTTTTGATTCCCATTTTTAGTCCCTTAATCATGTCTTCATCGCTAAGTGTTCCCTTGTCGAAAAAGACTTCCATAAGGGACTCATCGGTTTCTGCCGCTGCCTCAATAAGCTCACTTTTGAGATCTTCAACACGGTCTTTCTGGTCGGCGGGAATTTCTGTTATTTCTGCTTTTCCGCCGTCTGCAGGATAATTGTAAACAGCCTCTTTTAAAATATCTACGAATGAATTGAATTCGGGGCCGGCATTAATAGGATATTGGAGAATTACTGCTTTATTCCCGTAGCTTTGCTTTAGTGATTCGATGGTTTTTTCAAAATTGGCTTTGTCATGGTCCAGCTGATTTACAGCAAGTATCATCGGTTTATTAGATGATTCAAGATAGCGGCCCTGAATTTCTGTGCCAATTTCAAAGCCATTTTGACTGTTAATTAACATTAATGAACTGTCTGCCGGATATAACCCTGATATCAGTCCTCCGACAAAATCATCGAGCCCCGGTGAATCAATAATGTTGATTTTTTTATCTGCAAACTCTGAATACAAAACGGTTGCAAATACAGAGTTTTCGTTTTCATGCTCAATTTCATTGTTATCGGAAACGGTGTTTTTACTTTCTACTGAACCTCTTCTCTCGATAACACCCCCTCCAAAAAGCATGGCTTCAGCCAAAGTTGTCTTTCCCGACTTGGTGTTGCCGGCAATAACAATATTCCTAATTTGATCTGTATGATATGTGTTCATCTCTTACAGGTTAAAATTTTTATTATTTATAATTATTTTATATTTGCTGAATTATTCTGGCTAACATGTTGGCTAGCGTGTTTATATGGCAAATTTTATAAAAAATTGTCATCAAAAGTAATAATTTTTTAATAACATATCAATCACCAGCTTGCCGATCCTGCAAAAATCTTTTTTATCTTTTGGCCTTTTATAATTTATGAATGGTATGAGATTCAGAAATTATTATTGAATTTTTCTTGTTTTTTTAGAAAAAATTATACCTTTGCACACCAATTTTGTTAAAAACTCAAGTAATTAAACAATAACGTTTATGCCTACAATTCAGCAATTAATAAGGAAAGGGCGAACCAAAATTGAGGAGAAGAAGAAGGCTCCTGCATTGGATGCATGTCCCCAGAGGCGGGGGGTTTGTGTTCGTGTTTATACGACGACTCCCAAAAAGCCAAATTCCGCTATGAGGAAGGTTGCCAGGGTGAGACTGACAAACGGGAAAGAGGTGAATACATACATCCCCGGGGAAGGTCATAATCTTCAGGAGCACTCCATTGTTCTGATCAGAGGGGGGAGGGTTAAAGACCTGCCCGGTGTAAGATACCATCTTATACGAGGTGCTCTTGATAGTTCAGGGGTTGAGGGGCGCACCCAAAGACGCTCAAAATACGGAACCAAAAAACCAAAAAAATAATTTCAAATAGAAATTGCATCTTAAATGAGAAAGTCAAAACCAAAAAAAAGAATTTTATTGCCGGACCCAAAATACAACGATGTTGAAGTTACCCGGTTTGTTAACAATATGATGCATGACGGGAAGAAAAGTCTGGCTTTTAATATTTTCTACAAGGCGCTGGATATTGTAGAGCAGAAAACAAAGAAAGAGGGGAAGTCTCCTTTGGAAGTTTGGAAGAAGGCGCTGGAGAATATAACACCTATGGTAGAGGTGAAGAGCAGAAGGGTTGGTGGTGCAACTTTTCAGGTGCCACAGGAGGTTCGTGCTGAGCGTAAGGTCTCGATCAGCATGAAAAATATGATACATTTTGCAGAGAAGCGTGCCGGTAAGACAATGGCAGAAAAGCTTGCTGCTGAAATAGTCGCCGCATACAACGAAGAGGGGGGCGCTTTCAAGAGAAAAGAGGAGATGCACAGGATGGCAGATGCAAACAAGGCATTTGCGCATTTCAGGTTTTAATAATTTGTTGAATATTGTAAATATAGAGAGGCGGCAGCCAAATGAGCAGTGATTTGAGATATACGAGAAATATTGGCATCATGGCCCACATTGATGCAGGAAAGACTACAACCACGGAGAGAATGCTCTATTATACGGGGATTACTCACCGGATGGGGGAAGTCGATGATGGTGCTGCTACGATGGATTGGATGGTGCAGGAACAGGAAAGGGGAATTACGATTACTTCTGCCGCTATAACTACTTTTTGGAAACACGGTGGGGATGATTATAAAATAAATATAATAGATACCCCCGGTCATGTTGATTTTACAGTCGAGGTTGAAAGAGCTTTAAGGGTTCTTGACGGGGCTGTTGCAGTTTTTTGTGCGGTAGGTGGTGTAGAGCCCCAATCTGAAACAGTATGGCGCCAGGCCGACAAGTATAAAGTACCGAGGATTGGGTTTGTCAATAAAATGGATCGCAGCGGGGCTGATTTTTACAATGTGGTAGCCCAGATAAAAGATAAGCTTGGGGCTAATCCCGTGCCTCTTCAAATACCTGTCGGTGCCGAAGATAGCTTCAAAGGCGTGATAGATCTGATTGAAATGAAGGCGATCACATGGTATGAAGACGACAAATTTGGAACCAATTATGAATTGTCGGACATACCTTCGGAATATTTATCTGAAGCCCAACAATACAGGGCTAAGCTGATAGAGTCGGTAGCCGAATGTGATGATACCGTTCTTGAAAAATTTTTCGAAGACCCTGAGTCAATAACACAGGAGCAATTATTTGATGCCATAAGAAAAGCCACCTTGACCATGACAATAATTCCGGTTATGTGTGGTGCTGCATTTAAAAACAAAGGAATACAGAGACTGTTGGATGCAATTGTCAGGTACCTGCCCAGTCCGGCTGATGTTGAGTCAGTAAAAGGGATAAATCCCAAAAACAACGAAGAGATAGAACGCAGGCCTCTTGAATCCGAGCCTCTTTCTGCCCTTGCTTTTAAAATTGCAACTGATCCTTACGCGGGTCGTTTGGTTTTTTTAAGAGTTTACAGCGGAGTGATACAATCATCTGCACATGTGCTCAATATCAGGTCCGGGAAAAAGGAGAGGGTGACAAGGCTTTACCAGATGCGTTCAAACAAGCAGCTTCCGAAAGAAAAAGTGGGTGCCGGTGATATCTGCGCAATTGTCGGGCCTAAAGATCTGCGTACCGGCGATACGTTATGTGATGATAAAAGTCCCATTCTTCTGGAGTCAATGATTTTCCCTGAACCGGTTCTTGGCGTTGCTGTTGAACCTAAAACACAGGAGGATGTGGATCGTTTGGGAATGGCCCTTGCCAAGCTGGCGGAAGAAGATCCGACATTTAAAGTGCAATACGATGAAAGTTCGGGGCAAACCATAATAAATGGTATGGGCGAGCTGCATCTTGAAGTAATAATGGACAGATTAAAGCGTGAGTTTAAAGTGGAATGTAATCAAGGTGCTCCGCAGGTTGCATATAAAGAGGCAATTTCTGCAGAGGTTGAACACAGGGAAGTGTTCAAGAAACAAACCGGAGGACGTGGTAAATTTGCGGATATTCAATTCAGGATTTCGCCTGCCGACGAGGGTGTTACCGGCCTGCAGTTTATCGACGAAGTAAAAGGAGGCAATATTCCAAAGGAATTTATACCTGCTGTGGAAAAAGGATTCCGTGAATCAATGGACAACGGGAATCTGGCAGGCTATCCGCTGGACAACATGAAAGTGGTGTTGATTGACGGGACGCACCATCCGGTGGACTCCGATGCATTATCATTTGAAATAGCTGCAAAGCAAGCTTTCAGGAAAATATATGAAAAGACCAGGCCCTATTTGATGGAGCCGGTTATGAGTGTTGAGGTAGTTACTCCCGAAGAGTACATGGGAGATGTAATATCCGACTTCAATAAACGCAGGGGGCTGATAGAAGGAATGGAAAACAAGGCCGGGGCCAGGGTTATAAAGGCAAAGGTTCCCCTGGCAGAATTGTTTGGCTATGTAACCGATTTACGTACTATAACCTCGGGGCGTGCAACTTCTACTATGGAATTTTCGCATTATGAAAAAGTTCCCCCTGAGGTTTCAAAAAAAATCCTGGAATCAACCAAGGGAGTGAAGAATACTGTATAAAACAAATAAAATGAGCCAGAAAATCAGAATAAAGCTGAAGTCTTACGACCATAACCTGGTGGACAAATCGACCGAAAAAATAGTAAAAACTGTGAAACCGACCGGGGCTATAGTTAGCGGTCCCATTCCGCTCCCCACTCATAAGCGTATATTTACGGTTTTACGTTCGCCTTTTGTAAATAAAAAAGCAAGAGAGCAATTTGAGCTGAATTCATACAAGCGCTTGCTGGATATATACAGTTCGACACCCAAGACTATTGATGCACTGATGAAATTGGAGTTGCCAAGCGGTGTTGAAGTTGAAATTAAAGTATAATTGAAAATATAATAAGAGATGCCCGGATTAATTGGAAAAAAGAAAGGAATGACCTCACTTTTTACCGAAGATGGAAAAAGTATCCCGTGCACGGTTATTGAAGCGGGGCCTTGTGTTGTAACTCAGGTAAAGACTGCCGGGAAGGATGGTTACGATGCCGTGCAGCTGGCTTTTGACGATAAAAGAGAAAAAAGTTGTACAAAGCCGTTACTTGGACATTTTAAGAAAGCAAACTCCGGCCCGAAGAATAAACTCGCCGAATTTAAGGGGTTCAAGGAAGATCTGAAGCCCGGTGATGTTTTGACTGTTGATTTTTTTAAAAATGATACCTGGCTTGACATAACCGGTATTTCAAAAGGAAAGGGTTTTCAGGGAGTAGTTAAAAGACACGGATTTTCAGGAGTAGGTGAGGCCACACATGGTCAGCATGACAGGGAGCGTGCACCGGGTGCAATCGGAATGTCTTCTGATCCGTCAAGGGTTTTCAAGGGCATGCGCATGGCAGGCCGTACCGGTGGAAAAAGAGTTATGATGATATCGCTTAGGGTAGTAAAGATCATACCCGAAAAGAATGTATTAATTGTAGCCGGGTCTGTACCCGGATCAAAAGGTTCATATTTAACAATTGAGCAATAATGGAATTAACGGTATACAATATCAACGGAGAAGATACAGGCAGGAAGGTAAGCCTGAATGAAAGCGTATTCGGAATAGAACCGAATGATCATGCCATTTATTTGGATGTGAAACGCTACATGGCCAATAAAAGGCAGGGAACAAGCAAAGTAAAAGAACGAGGAGAGGTTTCAGGCAGCACAAAAAAAATAAAAAGGCAAAAAGGTACGGGTACGGCCAGGGCAGGTGATATTAAATCCCCTATTTTCAGGGGAGGAGGTCGTGTTTTCGGTCCCCGGCCGCGTGATTACAGCTTCAAGCTGAACAAGAAGGTAAAACAGCTTGCAAGAAAGTCGGCTCTTTCCTATAAGATTAAGGATAAAAGTATTGTTGTAGTTGAAGATTTTCAGTTTGACGAGCCAAAGACAAAAAAATATCATTCAATTATTGATAATCTAAAAATAAATAAAAGGTCTCTTTTGGTTTTACCTGAACAAAATAAAAATATATATTTGTCCTCGCGAAATTTCCCGGGGTCAGAAGTGATAACAACCTCAGAGTTAGCAACATATCATATTATGAATACGCCGGTTCTGATGTTTAGTGAAAGTGCAATTGACATTCTGGATAAATCATTAAGCAATAAGTAATAAATAAATGACAATGGATATTTTAATAAAACCGATAGTGACTGAAAAAATGACCGATTTGGGCGATAGGCTCAACTGTTACGGTTTTATAGTGGATAAAAAGGCCAATAAAATCCAAATAAAAAGAGCAGTGGAGGAGATGTACGGGGTTACCGTTGAGTCGGTCAATACCATGCGTTACGGTGGAAAAACCAAGGCACGCTACACACGTACTGGTATAATCTCGGGGAAGACCAGCTCATACAAAAAAGCTATCGTTACATTACCGGAAGGAGAAACCATAGATTTTTACAGCAATATATAAGTTAGAAAAAAATGGCAGTTAAAAAACTAAAACCTGTTACACCGGGTCAGAGATACAAAATAAAATCAACGTTTGAAGGCATAACAACTGATAAGCCCGAAAAGTCACTCCTGGCTCCCATCAATAAGTCAGGTGGAAGGAATAACCAGGGCAGGATGACTTTGCGTTATATGGGAGGCGGTCATAAGAGAAGGTACAGGATCATCGATTTTAAAAGGGACAAGGATGGGATGCCGGCGGTAGTAAAGACAATAGAGTACGATCCTAATCGCTCTTCCCGCATTGCCCTTGTTGTATATTCAGACGGTGAAAAAAGATATATTATAGCTCCAGCCGGGTTAAAGGTAGGTCAAACAATAAGGTCCGGCAAAAATATCGCCCCGGAAATTGGCAATACTATGTTTTTGTCAGATATACCACTTGGTACCGTTATTCACAACATAGAGCTTAAGCCTGGCAAGGGTGCTGCAATGGCAAGAAGTGCAGGCTCTTACGCACAGTTAACTTCAAGGGAAGGCAAGTATGCTTCTGTTAAGTTGCCTTCGGGTGAGATAAGGATGGTACTTGTTACATGCCGGGCTACTATAGGAACTGTTTCAAATCCGGATCATTCCCTTGAAGTATCAGGAAAAGCCGGAAGAAAGAGGTGGCTGGGACGCAGGCCCAGGGTACGTGGAGTTGCTATGAATCCCATAGATCACCCCATGGGTGGAGGTGAAGGCCGTGCTTCAGGCGGACTTCCACGTTCCCGTACAGGTTTGCCGGCTAAGGGGTATAAAACACGCTCCAAGAAAAAAGCTTCAGATAAATATATAGTTCAAAGAAAGAAGAAGAAAAAGTAAAAATTAAATAAAACTAATTGAGTTGTTATGAGCCGTTCATTAAAAAAAGGCCCGTTTATAGATTATAAGTTGGAAAAGAGGGTGTTGGAACTTAACGATAGCGGTAAAAAGAAGGTAATTAAAACCTGGTCGCGGCGTTCTGTTATATCTCCTGATTTTGTCGGACATACAATAGCCGTTCATAATGGCAACAAATTTATTCCTGTATATATTACAGAAAATATGGTTGGCCATAAGCTTGGCGAGTTTTCCCCGACACGAATTTTCCGGGGCCACGGAGGTAAAAAGAGATAGCTATGCCAGCCGGCTGACTTGTAAACATACAGCGGTCATCTTGAGTTTTACAACTGTGTATTACCTGAATAACAGCTCAAAATTTGATTTGACAAACAAAAAGATATAAAATAATTATCAGTCAAAATGGGATCAAAAAAACAACAAAAGGCACAGAGGATTAAAGAAGAGAAGAAGAACAAGTATTTTGCGGTGCTTCGAAATTGTCCGACATCACCCCGGAAAATGAGACTCGTCGCCGATATGGTTAGAGGAGCCCAGGTAAACACAGCCCTTGATATATTGAGGTACACCCCAAAGGATGCGGCAAGAAGACTTGAAAAGTTGCTTTTGTCGGCTATATCAAACTGGCAAAATAAAAATGAGGGTGTCAGGCTGGAAGATACAAACCTTGTGGTAAAGGAAATATATGTTGATCAGGCAAGAACATTGAAAAGAATAAGGCCTGCGGCTATGGGCAGAGCAAACAGGATACGAAAACGCTCCAATCATGTAACTCTGGTTCTTGACAGTGAAAAACAAATGGAGGAAGAAACAAATACAAATCAATAACAGATGGGACAAAAAGTTAATCCGATAAGCAACAGACTTGGAATCATAAAAGGGTGGGATTCTAATTGGTATGGCGGTAACGAGTACTCAGGAAAGCTTGTTGAAGATGTGAAGATTAGAGAATACTTGCATGCCAGGTTGGCCAAAGCAAGTATTTCAAAAATAATAATCGAGCGTACGCTTAAACTTATAACTGTAACCGTCAACACTGCAAGACCGGGGATAATTATAGGAAAAGGCGGACAAGAGGTTGACAAGCTGAAAGAAGAATTAAAGAAGCTTACCCAAAAGGATGTTCAGATTAATATATTTGAAGTAAAACGTCCCGAGCTTGATGCAACAATTGTTGCCAACAATATTTCACGTCAGATAGAGGGGCAGATTTCATTCAGGCGTGCAATTAAAATGGCAATTGCCTCAACAATGAGGATGGGAGCAGAGGGCATTAAGGTGCAGATCAGCGGCAGGCTTGGTGGAGCTGAAATGGCTCGCACGGAGACATACAAGGAGGGAAGGATACCCCTGCATACCCTCAGAGCTGATATAGATTACGCATTGGGAGAAGCACTGACCAAAACAGGGCTGATAGGTATAAAAGTATGGGTATGCAATGGTGAAATTTTCGGAAAGCGCGACCTTTCCCCAAATATTGGAACATCGAATGTGCCTGCGGGTGATAAAGGAAAACCCGGATTCAAAAAGAAAAAGAAATAATATAATATTGGAACAATGTTACAGCCAAAGAAAACAAAATACAGAAAACGGCAGAAAGGCAGAATGAAAGGTAATGCTCAGAGGGGAAACCAGCTGGCATTTGGATCTTTCGGAATCAAAGCACTGCAAGAGGCATGGATAACAGGTCGTCAGATTGAAGCTGCCCGCCAGGCCGTTACTCGTTATATGAAAAGGGAAGGAAAAATTTGGATACGGATTTTTCCCGATAAACCAATAACAAAAAAACCGGCAGAGGTGCGTATGGGAAAAGGAAAGGGGGCACCGGAAGCCTTTGTTGCACCTGTAACTCCGGGCCGGATCATAATGGAAGCTGAGGGAGTTCCAATTGAAGTGGCGCAGGAAGCACTCAGACTCGCATCCCAGAAGCTGCCCGTAACAACAAAATTTATTGTAAGACGTGATTACTACGAAACAGTTTAGGATATGAAGACATCTGAGATACATGAATTTACTACCAAAGAAATTGAGGAAAGAATAGATACCGAAAAGAGCTTTCTTGCAAAGCTTAAAATGAACCATGCGGTTTCTCCTCTGGACAACCCTTCGAAGATAAGGGCAACAAAGAGAAATATTGCAAGGCTGAAAACTATTCTTCGCCAGAGGATGGAAAACGAGAATAAGAACAGTTAAAGATGGAAAATAGAAATTTAAGAAAAGAACGTACCGGTGTGGTGGTTGGCAATAAAATGAATAAATCAATTGTAGTTGCCGTTGATCGCAGGATTAAGCATCCGGTTTACAAGAAGTTTATCAAGCGCACCACCAAATTAATGGCTCATGACGAGCAAAATAGTTGCAATGTTGGAGATTCCGTAAAAATTATGGAAACCCGTCCTTTAAGCAAAAATAAGTGCTGGAGGTTATTAGAAATCCTTGAAAGAGCTAAGTAAAAATGATACAACAGGAAAGCAGATTATCAGTTGCCGATAACAGCGGAGCCAAAGAAGTGCTCTGTATAAGGGTCCTTGGGGGGACAGGCAAACGTTATGCTTCTGTGGGAGACAAAATTATGGTTACAGTTAAAAGTGCCATTTCCTCAGGAGAAATTAAAAAAGGCACCGTTACACCGGCGTTGGTGGTTAGAACTAAGAAGGAGATAGGAAGAAGTGATGGATCATATATACGTTTTGACGACAATGCTGTTGTTCTACTGAACAATATCGGGGAGATGAGGGGAACCCGAATATTTGGTCCCATACCCCGGGAATTGAGAGAGAGGTACATGAAGGTTGTTTCATTGGCACCTGAAGTTTTATAAATAAAAAAACAGACTGATGGCAAAAAAGTTACATATAAAAAAGGGTGACAACGTTTACGTTATTTCAGGTGAGTCTAAGGGACAGCAGGGGAGAGTGCTGGAGGTATTCACCAAAAGCGGAAAAGCAATTGTTGAAGGGGTAAATATTGTATCAAAGCATACAAAACCAAGTGCAAAAAACCGCCAGGGCGGCATAATGAAAAAAGAAGCCCCTGTTAATATTACAAACTTAATGCTTGTTGACCCTTCAACCGGAAAGCCCACAAGAATTGGAAGAAAACTAGACGATAATAATAAGCTGGTACGTTATTCAAAAAAATCAGGGGAGGAGATTAAATAATGGATTACAAGCCTTTACTTAAACAAAGATATTTCGAGGAAATAATACCGGCATTAAAAAAGGAGTTCAATTACAAAAGCGTAATGGAAGTGCCCAGGTTAAAGAAGATTGTAATTAATCAGGGAGTAGGGCAGGCTGTTGCCGACAAAAAGGTGATAGAGACTGCAGAAAAGGAATTGACTAACATTGCCGGGCAAAAAGCTGTACAGACCTTATCTAAAAAAGATATTTCAAATTTTAAGCTTCGCCGTAATACACCAATTGGTGTCAGGGTAACTTTACGTCGTGACCGCATGTATGAGTTCATGGACCGCCTTATAGCCGCGGCAATACCGCGTATCCGCGATTTCAGGGGTATACCCAACAAAATGGACGGGCGTGGCAACTATACTTTAGGGATCAACGAACAAATAATATTTCCCGAGGTGGATATTGATAAAGTCAATAAAATCATTGGAATGGAAATAACTTTTGTAACCACCGCCAAAACGGATGAAGAAGGATATGCCCTGCTCCGTGAGTTTGGATTACCATTTAAGCAATTAAAAAAGAGTTAAATATGGCAAAAGAATCACTTAAAGCAAGAGAAATCAAAAGGCGTAAGCTGGTGGAGCGTTATGCGGAAAAGCGTGCAAGGCTTAAAGCAGAAGGGGATTATGTTGGTTTGAGCAGGCTGCCAAAGAACAGCAACCCTACACGTTTGCACAACCGTTGCAAATTAACCGGCAGGCCAAAAGGATATATACGCCAGTTTGGAGTTAGCAGAATTACTTTCAGGGAAATGGCATCAAAAGGGCTGATACCGGGAGTAAAAAAGGCAAGTTGGTAATAATTTAACTATTAAATAATTAACTGAGATGACAGACCCGATAGCAGATTATCTTACGCGTATTAGGAACGCAGTGATGGCCGGACATAAAGTTGTAGAAGTACCTGCTTCTAATATAAAAAAAGATATAACGAAGATTCTTTATGAAAAGGGTTATATCCTGAATTATAAATTCGAGGATGACAACTTGCAGGGGATAATAAAGATTGCATTGAAGTATCATCCTGAAACGAGAGAGCCTGTTATTAAATCGTTGAAGCGTGTAAGCAGGCCGGGATTACGCCAGTATTGTGACAAAAAACAATTGCCCAGAGTTTTGAACGGGTTGGGCATAGCTGTAATATCCACTTCTCAGGGTGTGATGTCAGATAAAGAAGCCCGTGCCAATAACATTGGCGGGGAAGTATTGTGTTATGTACATTAAACAGTAAGAATAAAATGTCAAGAATAGGAGTTTTGCCTGTAAAAGTACCTGAAAAGGTAACAGTTTCGGTCGAAGGGGAACAGGTTGTTGTTAAAGGCCCTCTTGGAGAACTTTCGCAAAACATTGCCCCCGATGTAACTGTTAAAGTTGAAGACGATAAAGTTGTGCTGGAACGTAAAAATGATTCCAAGGAGACCAAATCAAAGCACGGACTCTACAGGGCTTTGATAAATAATATGGTGCAGGGTGTTTCTGAGGGTTTTACCCTTCAGCAGGAACTTGTTGGAGTGGGTTATCGTGCAGAGGCGAAAGGTCAGATACTGGAACTGAGTCTCGGATACTCTCATGATATTCATTTTGAGATACCTGAAGAAGTGAAAGTTGAAACAAAAACAGAGCGCCGAAAAAATCCAATCATAACCCTGACCAGTCCAAATAAGCAACTTTTGGGTCAGGTTGCGGCAAAGATACGTTCCCTGAGACCACCGGAGCCGTACAAAGGAAAAGGAATCAAGTTTGTCGGCGAACATATAGCAAAGAAAGCCGGCAAATCAGCAAGTGTTTAATTTTAAGTAAATTATTTTGAAATTATGGCTTTAACAAAGCGAGACAGAAGGAAACGTATTAAACAAAGGATCCGGAAGCGTTTGTCCGGTACAGCCGAAAAGCCCCGCATGAGCGTTTTCAGGAGCAACCGCGGCATATATGTGCAAGTGATCGACGATCTGACCGGAGCAACGCTGGCGAGTGCGTCTTATCTTGAAAAAGACATTTACGGGCAAAAAGATATAAGTAAAACGGAACAGGCGAAATTGGTAGGCAAGTCGATTGCAAAAAAATCACAGGAGAAAAATATTAACCAAGTGGTTTTCGATAGAAACGGATATCTTTATCATGGCAGGGTGAAAGCGTTAGCTGATGCTGCCAGGGAAGAAGGATTAAAATTTTAATTTTAAATTATGTCAACGATCAGAAAAGTTAAAACCAGCGACCTGGAGCTTAAAGAAAGGGTTGTAAGTATAAAAAGGGTTACGAAGGTTACCAAAGGGGGAAGAACTTTCAGCTTCTCAGCTATTGTAGTTGTCGGAAATGAAGATGGTATAGTCGGTTACGGACTTGGTAAAGCGGGTGAGGTAACAACCGCTATTGGCAAAGGAATGGAAGATGCAAAGAAAAACCTTATCAGAGTACCTATTAATAAGGGAACAATACCACATCAGAAGGTGGCCAAGTACAGCGGTGCCAGGGTTTTCCTTAAGCCGGCATCCCACGGAACCGGAGTAGTTGCAGGCGGAGCTATGCGTGCGGTGCTTGAGAGTGTTGGTATTACTGATGTTCTTGCTAAATCAAAGGGATCATCTAACCCTCACAACCTGGTAAAAGCAACTTTTGCCGCATTAACTGATATGAGAGATGCCGGCACAATAGCCGAATTGAGGGGTATCTCCATTGACAGGGTATTTAACGGATAAAAATTTACTAATTATGGCCAGGATCAAATATAGGCAGGTGAAAAGCAGAATAGGAAGTACAAAACGTCAAAAGCAGACACTGGAAGCTTTGGGGCTGAAAAAAATTAACAGCAGTTCGGAAGCGGAAGCTACACCTCAGATTATGGGTATGCTTGAGAAGGTTAAACACTTGGTAAAAATTGAAAAAGAATAACAATAAATAAGATATTTTTATTATGGATTTAAGCAATTTGAAACCCGCTACAGGTTCGGTTAAGAAACCAAGAAGACTTGGCAGGGGAGAAGGTTCCGGCCGCGGAGGAACTTCAACCAGAGGACATAAAGGAGCAAAATCCAGGTCGGGATACAAAACCCGGTTAGGATTTGAAGGCGGACAGATGCCACTGCAAAAGCGTGTGCCAAAATACGGTTTTAAAAATATAAACCGCAAGGAATATAGGTGTGTAAATATTGAATCATTGCAGTCTCTGGCAGACAATAAAGGGGTTTCCTCAATAGAACCTCAGACTATGATTGAATCGGGTCTGGTTTCAAAGAATTCACTTGTTAAAATTCTAGGTAACGGGACATTATCAGCAAAGCTTGAAGTCCATGCACACGCATTTTCGAAGTCTGCTAAAGAGGCGATTGAATCCGCAGGTGGAAAAGCAGTAAAGCTTTAGTTTTATGAGAACATTAATAGAGACTATAAAGAATATATTCAAGATTGAAGATCTTCGCTCGAGGATATTGTATACCCTTGGCATTCTTATGATATACCGGATATGCACGGTTGTTGTTTTGCCAGGCATAGATCCTCAGCAGCTGGATCAATTGCAGGCACAAACACAGGAGGGGATACTTGGTCTTCTTGATATGTTTTCAGGGGGAGCTTTCGCAAATGCCTCTATAGTTGCTTTGGGTATTATGCCTTATATATCCGCATCAATTGTGGTACAGCTTCTCGGTATAGCTGTTCCTTATTTCCAGAAATTGCAAAGGGAAGGAGAGAGCGGAAGAAGAAAAATCAATCAGATCACACGTTATCTCACTGTAATTATACTTGTATTCCAGTCACCAGCCTACCTGAGGAATTTGCAGGTCCAGCTCCCCGAGGAGGCGTTTGCTTTGGAGGGTCCGTTCTGGTGGCTTTCCTCAATAATTATTCTTACCTCGGGAACAATGTTCATTATGTGGCTCGGAGAAAGAATTACCGAAAAAGGCATAGGCAACGGCATTTCGCTCTTAATTATGGTGGGCATTATTGCAAGATTGCCCTTTGCATTGTTTGCCGAGTTTTTTGCAAAACTGGAACAACAACAGGGTGGCGGACTTATTTTCTTCGTTGTTGAAATGGTTGTCCTCTTTCTTGTATTCATGGGTGTGATACTTCTGGTTCAGGGGACAAGAAGAATTCCGGTTCAGTATGCAAAAAGGATAGTGGGGAACAAACAATACGGAGGAGTCAGGCAGTATATACCTCTTAAGGTAAATTCAGCCGGTGTTATGCCTATTATTTTTGCACAGGCACTGATGTTTATACCCATGACTCTTGCCGGATTTGCTGAGAGTGAGGCAATGTCAGGATTTGCAGCAGCATTTTCAGATTTTACAGGATTCTGGTATAATTTTACCTTTGCAATATTGATAATTTTATTTACTTATTTTTATACTGCTGTTACTATCAACCCAACACAAATGGCAGAAGACATGAAGCGCAACGGAGGTTTCATCCCCGGAG
Source organism: Bacteroidota bacterium (assembly GCA_003554865.1). Taxonomy (GTDB): domain Bacteria; phylum Bacteroidota; class Bacteroidia; order Bacteroidales; family PUMT01; genus PUMT01. Next base: position 40,686 of record PWHJ01000089.1, read on the forward strand.
TTAAACCCGGGAAAAAGACCGTAGAGTTTCTTGACACTGTTATGTCAAGAATAACCCTGCCAGGATCAATTTGCCTTGCCATAGTTGCAATTATGCCTGCATTTGCAATGATGGCCGGTGTAAATGCTCAATGGGCGCAGTTTTACGGGGGGACCTCTCTTCTTATACTTGTTGGTGTTACCCTTGATACACTGCAGCAGATCGAAAGCCATTTGTTAATGAGGCATTATGACGGACTTATGAAGTCCGGCCGGATTAAAGGCCGTGCAGGTGGCGGTGTAATATAAACAGATAATTAACGTTCTTTGATGTTGGTGGTTAAAAATGAAGAAGAAATTGAAAAGCTGCGCCTGTCAAATTTGCTGGTGTCAAAAACCTTAGCAGAGCTGGCTAAGCACATAGAACCAGGCGTAACAACATTGAAGCTTGACAGAATAGCAGAAGAGTATATTCGTGATCATGGAGCCCAGCCCGGCTTTAAAGGTTACGACGGATTTCCAAATACCCTTTGCACATCGGTCAACAGTGAAGTTGTGCACGGAATTCCCTCAGAGCGTAACCTGGAAAATGGGGATGTGGTTTCAATTGATTGCGGAGTAATATTGGACGGTTATTATGGCGATACCGCCTACACTTTTTCTGTTGGTCAGGTTAACGAAGAGGTAAGGAAACTTCTTAAAACCACCTATGAGTCACTTATTAAAGGGATTGAAAACGCGGTTGAAGGAAATAGAGTTGGCGATATCGGAAACGCAGTTCAAACGCATTCTGAAAATTCCGGTTTTTCGGTAGTCCGTGAGCTGGTCGGACATGGAATTGGAAGGAAGCTTCATGAAAAACCCGAAGTGCCAAATTACGGGAAAAGAGGAAGAGGGGTGAAATTGAAAAGCGGTTTTGTAATTTGCATTGAGCCGATGATCAATTTAGGAAGAAGAAATATAACTCAAGACCCTGACGGCTGGACAATCAGAACCCGCGACGGTAAAGTTTCTGCTCATTATGAGCTTGCACTGGTAGTACAGAGAGAAAAAGCTGATATTTTATCTACATTTGAATATATTGAGCAAGTACTTAAAACTAAAAAAGAGGAACTGCCATGGCAAAACAGCCGCCTATAGAGCAAGACGGTACAATAGTTGAAGCTTTGTCAAATGCAATGTTCAAGGTTGAGCTTGAAAACGGGCATACTATAATAGCCCATATATCGGGTAAAATGCGTATGCACTATATTAAAATTCTTCCGGGTGATAAAGTGAAAGTGGAAATGTCTCCGTATGATCTTTCAAAGGGGAGAATTTGCTACAGGTATAAATAGTTTTTTAACACCGGCAAAAGCCATGGCAATATAATACTGACCGCTATAAAGGTCATTTTAGCTGAGAACTATACAATGTGTATAAGTACAATAAAATAAGAAAATTTTTAACTAATTATAATTTGCAGAGATGAAGGTAAGAGCATCAGTAAAAAAAAGAAGCGCTCAGTGTAAAATTGTACGCCGCAAGGGGCGCCTTTATGTTATTAACAAAAAGAATCCCAGGTATAAGCAGCGCCAGGGGTAACAATATTTTTAAAACCTTAAGATTTAGAATATGGCTAGAATAGTTGGAGTAGATCTTCCAAAAAACAAAAGAGGAGATGTGGGTTTAACCTATATTTACGGAGTAGGTCACACCACTGCAAGAAAGATACTCGAGGCTGCCGGAATAGACGGAAGCATAAAAGTAAAAGATTGGGATGACAAGCAGTTATCTGAGATCAGAACTATTGTAAATGAACAGTATAAGGTCGAAGGTGAATTGAGATCGATGATGCAAATGAATATCAAGCGGCTGATGGACATTGGTTGTTATCGTGGTATTCGCCACCGTTCCGGAATGCCGGTTCGCGGCCAGAGTACTAAAAACAATGCCAGAACCCGGAAAGGAAGAAAAAAGACTGTTGCAAACAAAAAGAAGGCAACCAAATAATTTTAACTTTAATTTATTATGGCAAAAAAGGTAAGGAAAACAAGAAAGAAAGTAGTAAAGATTGAACCGGTAGGCCAGGCTCATATTCAGGCGTCTTTTAATAATATAATAATAACAATGACCAATAATAACGGTCAAACAATAACCTGGGCTTCGGCGGGAAAAATGGGATTCAAGGGTTCAAAAAAGAACACTCCTTACGCCGCGCAGGTTGCAGCTGCTGACTGTGCTAAGTTATCCTATGATCTGGGTCTGCGGAAGGTGAAGGTATTTGTCAAGGGTCCGGGTTCAGGACGTGAATCGGCTATACGGACAATCCACAATTCCGGCATTGAAGTTACCGAAATTATAGATGTAACTCCGCTGCCTCACAACGGTTGCCGTCCTCCCAAACGCAGGAGAGTTTAGCAGGATAAAATGATGTTAATTAAAACAATTTATATTTAAAATGGCTAGATACAGAGGTCCAAGAACTAAAATAGCAAGAAAATTCGGTGAACCCATATTCGGGCCGGATAAGGTGTATGAAAAAAAGAATTATCCGCCCGGTCAGCATGGTATGAACAAGAAGAGGAAAAAAACCTCTGAATACGGTATGCAGCTGCTGGAAAAACAAAAGGCCAAATATACCTACGGAATGCTGGAGAGGCAATTTTACAATTTTTTCCATAAAGCTTCAGTAGCTAAAGGTATTACAGGTGAAGCTCTTTTGCAGTTGCTCGAGTCGCGTCTTGATAATGTAGTATTCAGAATGGGTATAGCTCCTACAAGGGCAGCAGCACGTCAGCTGGTATCGCACCGTCATATTGTAGTTAACGACAGTGTGGTCAATATACCCTCTTATATCCTCAAACCCGGTGACCATGTGGGAGTGCGTGAAAAGTCCAAGTCTCTGGAGGTAATAAACAACTCCCTCTCTGAGAGGAAAAGGAATGCATATTCCTGGATTGAATGGAATCAGGAGAAATATACAGGCAGGTTTCTGAATGTGCCTGAGCGATCAGAAATTCCTGAGAATATTAAGGAGCAATTGATTGTAGAATTGTACTCAAAATAAAACAGTAATGGCAATATTAGCATTCCAAAAACCTGAAAAGGTTATTATGCTCGATTCAACCGATACTTTCGGTAAGTTTGAGTTCCGCCCCCTTGAGCCCGGGTATGGGATTACTATAGGTAACGCTCTGAGAAGGATCCTTCTTTCTTCTCTGGAGGGATATGCTATAACAAACGTAAAAATATCGGGAGTCGAACATGAATTTTCAACAATAACCGGTGTAATTGAAGATGTAACGGAAATAATTTTAAATCTTAAGCAGGTCAGATTTAAAAAACAAAGGGAGGATGCCGAGGAAGAAAAAATTTCAGTATCCCTGAATAACCGGCAGGAGTTGAAAGCCGGGGATCTTGATAATTTTATGAGTGGTTTTTCTGTTTTGAATCCGGATCTTTTAATATGCCGGATGGAGCCCGATGTTAAGCTTGAGATGGAGTTAACCGTAAATAAAGGTCGCGGTTATGTCCCGTCAGAAGAAAATAAGCCGGCCGATCAGGAATTCGGACTTATTGCCATGGATTCGGTTTTCACCCCAATTAAAAATGTTAAATATGATGTTGAAAACTTCAGGGTTGAACAGAGGACCGATTATGAAAAGCTTATTTTGGAAATTCTAACCGACGGCTCAATCCACCCCAAAGATGCCCTGAAAGAAGCAGCCAAGATATTAATACATCATTTTATGCTGTTTTCCGATGAAAAGATAACCCTTGATACTGAAGAAAAGCTGACAAATGAAGAGTTTGATGAAGAAGTGCTTCACATGCGTCAATTACTGAAAACAAGGCTGGTTGATCTGGATTTATCGGTAAGGGCTCTGAATTGTTTAAAGGCTGCTGAAATTGAAACACTGGGCGACTTGGTCCAGTACAATAAAAATGACCTTCTGAAATTCAGAAATTTCGGAAAAAAATCCCTTACAGAGCTTGATCAGCTTCTTGAATCGATGAACTTGACATTTGGTATGGATATATCCAAATATAAATTAGAGAACGAATAAGAAATGAGACATAGAAAAAAATTGAATCACCTGGGAAGGACAAGTTCCCACAGAAAAGCGATGCTTGCAAACATGGCCTCATCGCTTATCCTGCATAAGCGTATAACCACTACAACAGCAAAAGCCAAGGCATTGCGTGTTTTTGTTGAGCCTATCATTACAAGGGCAAAATCAGATTCCACCCATTCAAGAAGACTTGCATTCAAATATTTGAAAAACAAATACGCCGTATCTGAACTTTTCAGAGAAGTAGCTACAAAGATTGCTGACCGCGCGGGAGGTTATACACGCATTCTGAAAACCGGGAACCGTTTGGGCGATAATGCTGATATGTCTATTATCGAACTTGTAGACTATAATGAAAATATGCTGGCTGCTGCTGAAGAGACAAAGAAAAAGGCCAAACGTACAAGAAGAAGGGGAGGAAAGAAGAAGTCGGCTGCCGAAACCGCCCAGACTGAGACAACACAAACTGCGGAACCTGTAGAAAGCGATCAAAATGAAACTGAAGAAGCAGCTGTAACCGATCAGAAAAAAACTGAAGAGACGGTTGAAACCGATCAGCAACAGGAATCTGCCGATGTTAAGGAAGATACCGCTGAACAGGAGGAATCGGTTGAGACTAAGGATGAATCTGATAAGCAGGAGGGCTCTGCAGGTGATGATCAGGAAAAAGAATCCCGGAAAGGCTCTGGCAAGGGAGAAGATATTTCCCAAACCAAATCGGAAGATAAGGATAAAGGTGATGATGAAAAGGGTGAGGGTGAAAAAGAGAGCTGATAAGCCAATTATCTTTGATTATTTAAATACATCAATCTTATGAGTCAAATTGAAAGCATCAGGGCCAGGGAAATATTGGATTCTCGCGGCAATCCCACCGTTGAAGTCGATCTTATAACCAGGAGCGGTTTTTTCGGACATGCAGCCGTACCTTCAGGAGCCTCCACCGGTGTTTATGAGGCTGTTGAACTTCGCGATAAGGATGAATCCCGTTATATGGGGAAAGGAGTTTTAAAGGCTGTTGAAAATGTAAACACCATTATAAATGAAAAGTTGCGCGGCTTCAGTGTATGCGATCAAAATTTGATAGATGCTGCAATGATTGAGCTTGACGGGACTGAAAATAAAAGCAGGCTTGGTGCAAATGCCATACTTGGAGTGTCGCTGGCTTCTGCACGCGCTGCAGCAGGTTATACCGGACAGGAATTGTACCGCTATATCGGAGGTGTGAATGCAAATACTTTGCCCGTACCTTTGATGAACATACTGAACGGAGGGTCCCATGCCGACAATAAGATAGATATACAGGAATTTATGATAATGCCGGTTGGGGCGGCTACCTTCAGGGAAGCATTGCGTATGGGAACTGAGATTTTTCACAGTTTGAAAAATGTACTAAAAGAGCAGGGGCACTCAACCAATGTAGGCGACGAAGGTGGATTCGCTCCTGATTTGTCATCAAATGAAGAAGCAATTGAAGTAGTTCTCAAAGCGGTAGAAAAAGCAGGATACAAGCCCGGCAAGGATGTTTTCATTGCTTTGGATCCGGCTGCATCGGAGTTTTTCGATAAAGATAAAAAGCAGTATTACTTTAAATCAACAAATGAATTTTTCACTTCAAGCCAGCTTGTAGATTTTTGGAAGAGCTGGGTTGAAAAGTACCCGATATTGTCAATAGAGGACGGACTCCATGAGGATGACTGGGAAGGATGGAGGATGCTGACAGATGCGATAGCCCATAAAGTTCAGATTGTCGGTGATGATCTGCTTGTGACAAACGTAAAAAGATTACAAAGGTTTATTGAGGAAAAAGCCGGTAATTCCATCCTTATAAAAGTCAACCAGATAGGAACACTAACTGAAACCATTGATGCTGTCCAGCTTGCTTTACAAAACGGGATGAGTTCAGTTATAAGCCACCGCTCGGGGGAAACCGAAGATACTTTTATAGCTGATCTTTCTGTAGGTCTTAATACAGGAATGATAAAAACCGGATCCGCATCCCGCTCAGACAGGATAGCAAAATATAATCAATTGCTTAGGATCGAGGAGGAGCTTGGCAGTATGGCTAAATTTAAAGGAATAAATTCCCTGTGATTCTCTGAAGACTTACAAAAAGGCATAATGCGCGGGATCCAGGGGTGAAGTTATATCGATTATAACCGGCATGAAAAGCCGGTTTTTTTATGGTGTGCCGTGCATGATTGCTTAACTTGTTGGTGAAAATCCACTTCCCGTTTACCTTGCATGAGATATTGTACTGATCGTGAGAACAACAGTTACTTTCAGGGCTTTTATTTTATATAATCGTCTTCAGGTTATATTATGATTTGACAAAAATGTTAATTTAGCGATAATTATTTCCTGCAACGGTTATGTAATATGCTGCATTTATTTATGCCGCCCGGTATTTTGGTAATAATCTTATTCTGGCATTCACAGCCTGCATATATAATGTATGTGGTGCTTGTGGTGTTGCTTGTTTATTTTCTGTTTCTTTACCGTACACGCAATCTGCGAATTGCCAATCAAATTTTAAGGGAGAAGGAAGCTGCCTCAAAGGAGATCGCAAGGCAAAAGGAAGAGCTGTCACTTAAAAACAAGAACATTACAGACAGCATTAATTATGCAAAGCGAATACAAATGGCAATTATGCCAAGTCACAAAAATTTTTCCAGACTTTTCCCCGAATCGTTCATTTATTATAAGCCGAAAGATATCGTAAGCGGTGATTTTTACTGGATAAATGAAAAGAATGGCAAGATATTTATTGCTGTTGCAGATTGCACCGGGCATGGTGTCCCGGGAGCATTTATGTCAATAATTGGTTTTGAGCTTATTAGAAATATAATTTTTACAAGGAAGCTGGAAAAGCCGGCTTCCATACTTGATCAGCTAAATTATGACTTTACTGCTATATTTCATGACAACAATGATTCTGAAAATAATATGACCTTCAGGGACGGGATGGATATAGGGTTTTGTGTCATTGACAAGGAAAATGCTGTAATAGAGTATGCAGGAGCTTTTTTGCCCCTGTATCTGATCAGGAACAGTACAATAACCGAATTTAAAGGTGACCGTTCGTCTATCGGCTTGATCTATGAAAAAGAAAAAGAATCCTTTACCAATCACCGCATGAATCTTCAAAAAAACGATGTTGTTTATCTTTTTTCAGACGGCTACGCTGATCAGTTTGGTGGTGAAAAAGGGAAAAAATTCAAATACCGCAGATTCAGATACCTGCTTCTCAATATTAACACCCTGCCCATGCAAAAGCAGAAGGAATTGGTTGAGAATAGCATGAAACAATGGATGAAAGGGCACGAGCAGGTGGATGATATTCTGATAATTGGGTTTAAACCCAATATTGGGGACTAAAATTTGTGAAAAACCCTCAGCAACGCTCAAGAAGCTTTTTCATTTTAAGCAGCAACTCATCGGCGTTGAAAGGTTTGCTTATATAGTCATCCATCCCTGCTGCAAGACAGGTTTCCCTGTCTCCGTGCAAAGCATTTGCAGTAATCGCAATTACAGGTGTGTGTGCATTTATGGAGGACTCAACCTCCCTGATTTTTTTTGTGGCTACAATACCGTCCATAATAGGCATTTGAATATCCATCAAAATTATGTCATATTTCGATTTTCCGAACATCTCAAGTGCCTCTTTACCGTTATTTGCAAGGTCTACCTTACCTACCGCTTTTTTTAAGCTAAGCATAAGGATTTTCTGATTGATGGAATTGTCTTCGACCAGCAAAATGCTCGCCTCATCGAGTTTGATGTCACTTGCCGGGGCCGGGCTTTTATCCGTTTTAACACTTTCAGTTGAAGGAGTCTTCTTTTCACGAAAGGATTTGCTGAATGGAAGAGAAAATTCAAATACCAGATTCTTTTCTGGTGTAAAAGACAATTCCAGATTTCCCCCGCTTTGTGTTATCAATTTATGTGCTATTGCTAATTCACTTATGTTGGTAAAGGCTGAAAAATCGGATGCCGGGAATGCTCTTCTGGGTTCGTTTATATCTGTTATACCAAAAGGTAATGAAACGGGCTTGTCAGTTGAAATATGGAATTTAGCATCTGCATATTCCTGGTTTTCATAAGTGGTTTCAACTTCAATCCCTAAAGTCAGTTTTTCAGCCCCTTTATTTTTGATAATTGTCTCTATCAGATTGAGCAATATCTGCCTTAGTTTAACCGGCTCACCAATTAGTTGGGTATTCTTCATATGCTTGGTAATGGCAAAGTTGAATTCAATATTGGCATGAACCTGGGAAGCAAAAAGCTTTATAGTGTTGTTTACGGTTGAAAAGAGGTTGAAACCGACTTTTTCTTCCTTCTCTTTGCCTTTTACCGATGATTCTGCAATGTCTTCAACAGCATTCAGAAGATTTTGGGCAGATGCCACTATGGTTTCCATTAAATCCTTTTGTTCGGATGTTAAATTGGATTCATTGGCCATATTGCCAATAAGCATTATATTATTCAAAGGAGTTCTGATCTGGTGAGAAAGCCGGGAAATAAAGTTTTCTTTTTCTTTTACTTCGTTTTTTGATTCAATCAGTTGCATTTCCAGCTGACGTAAATTGCTGATGCGGAAGTTTTCAAGGGTGCAGGAAACAAGAATAAGGCCTGTATACGCACCTGAAAAACGGGCAAGAAAAAGAAAGCTGTAATCATTTGTATTAAAAAATGTATAAGGCATTGAGAGTAATGCGACGGATGCGACCAGAACAAAAACCGACAGTAAGCTGCCATATTTTGCACCCCATATGCTTGATGATACTGCAGGTATTATCAGAAGCCAAAATAGTGCTGAGTCTTCATTTGTTTCAAATAAGATTACATATAATATAAGGGCAACTATAAGGACCGTATTTAGTATGGCCAGGATCAGAAACCGGCGAGTTTTGTAAATAAAATAAAAACCTGATGCAATAATAAAAGCGGCAGTTAAAGTTGCACTTCCCCGGAGTGAATCCCCAAGGTAAAAAGCAATTGCTGAGAATGCAACAAGCATTAATACTGCTGAAAAACTGAGAACATTTATGAAAATTATCCGGTTAAGGATAATTTCCTCGCATTTGCCTTTTAAGCCAAGCGAAAAAAATTTATTGAGCTTTTCAAAAAACTTCATGAGCGTTTGATTGTGCTGTTTTAATCCAATTCTCAAAATTATCAAATAATAAATTATAAAATGAGTGTTTGATATCAAATGTGAAAATTTTCTCTCTTTTTTTCATTGTCAAGTTGACTATTGGTTAATATTGGCCCAGGAGGTATAAAAGAAAGTGTAAATTATTACCTTTGTCCTGCTTGTGTGCGAATTAATAATATATTTGAGTCCGTTTCAAAAATTGAATTTTTATGTTAAATAAACCTTCAATACCAAAAGGTACAAGAGATTTTTTACCTGCTGAAATGGCCGGCAGGAATTATATTTTTCAAACAATAACAAACGTTTTTTCACTATATGGCTATACACCAATTGAAACACCGGCCATGGAGAACCTTTCCACATTGCTTGGAAAGTACGGGGAAGAAGGCGATAAATTGTTGTTTAAAATTCTAAACTCCGGTGATTTTTTGTCGAAGGTTCCTTCCGGGGAATATTTCCGTGATTCCAACAAGTTGTCCTTCAAGATTTGTGAAAAGGGTTTGAGGTACGACCTTACCGTACCTTTCGCACGCTTTGTTGCACAACATAAAAACAGCCTTACCTTCCCCTTCAAACGATATCAGATACAGCCGGTTTGGAGGGCAGACAGACCTCAAAAGGGTCGTTACCGGGAATTTTTCCAGTGCGATGTTGATGTTATAGGCAGCAATTCATTGTTCAACGAAATTGAACTGGGGCAGATAATTGATGATGTTTTCACAGGTCTTAATGTAAGTTGTGATGTTAAGATAAACAATCGAAAGATACTTGCCGGTATAGTGGATCTTGTCGGGGAATCCGGGAAATTTAACCAGATTATGACAGCTATTGATAAAATGGAGAAAGCCGGCAGGGAAAATGTGATTATGGAATTAAGGGATAAAGGTCTTTCATCCGAATCAATTGAAAAAATAATGTCTTTTATTGGGATCACCGGGAGCAATAAACAAAAGTTGAACTCATTGATATCAATGCTTCAGGAATCGGAGGCAGGTGTAAAAGGAGCTGAGGAGGTGGAGTTTCTCTTTAATAATCTGGAAAAACTTGATTTGCAAAATGATTTTACATTTGATGTTGCACTTGCCAGAGGGCTGGATTATTATACAGGCACCATTTTCGAAGTAAAGGCAAAGGATGCTGAAATTGGCAGCATATGTGGTGGCGGTCGATATGACAATTTAACTGAAATGTTTGGATTGCCCGATGTTTCAGGTGTTGGTGTTTCTTTCGGTGCCGATCGCATATACGATGTAATGATTCAGCTTAACGCTTTTCCCCGGGAGCTTCTCACTACAACGAAATTAATGTTTACCAACTTCGGCGAAAAGGAAGCGGCTTTTTCCTTGTCTGTTCTCGAAAAGGTTAGAAAAGCGGGTGTTTCTGCTGAATTGTACCCTGAAACGGTTAAGATGAAAAAACAACTTTCCTATGCTCACAGACGGCATATCCCTTTTGTTGCCCTGGTAGGTGAAACGGAACTGAAAGAACAGCTTGTTACTCTGAAAAATATGGAAACCGGAACTCAGGAAAAAATTAGTCCCGCCAAATTGATAGAAAAACTCACAAGCTAAAACCGACGTTTTTATAAATAAGTCTATGGGGAAATTACATTATGTGTCAGCTCAGGAGTTAACTTTTCAGCGTATTGAAGAGTTGCTCAACGAAGATCTTGAATTAGCTCTTTCCGATGATGCGAGGACCAGGATACACGAATGCAGGAAGTTTCTCGATGACTGGCTTGCCGGCTCTGATGAGCCGGTATACGGCATAAATACCGGATTCGGATCATTGTGCGATCGTTCTGTGCCCAAAAATGACATAGAAACTCTTCAGCAAAACCTTGTTATGTCGCATGCATGTGGTGTTGGTGAGGAGGTTCCCGTTGAAATTGTCAGACTGATGCTTTTTTTGAAAATCCAATCTCTTTCTTATGGATACTCGGGCGCTCAACTGGCTACTGTTGAGAGACTTGTAGAATTTTACAATAATGGAATTTATCCTGTAGTTTACAGGTTTGGTTCATTGGGTGCATCGGGTGATCTTGCTCCTCTCGCTCACTTGAGTCTTCCGCTTATGGGACTGGGGGAGGTCAATTATAGAGGAGTTAAAATGCCGGCAGGAGAAGTTTTAAATAAGTTCGGATGGTCGCCTGTGCGTCTCAGGGCAAAGGAAGGACTGGCACTTTTGAACGGCACACAATTTATGAATGCTTATGGGTTGCATTGCTGCCTGAAAGCCATAAGGCTTTCCAGGATGGCTGATCTTATTTCCGCCATATCAATTGATGCATTTGACGGACGGGGTGAACCTTTTCATGAGTTCATCGGCGAAATCAGACCTCACAAAGGTCAGATAGAAACGGCCGCCAGATTGCGTTCTTTGTTGCAGAATAGTGAAATAATGAAAAGGAGAAAGGATCATGTTCAGGATCCTTATTCTTTCAGGTGTATTCCTCAGGTTCACGGTGCTTCGAAGGATACTGTAGACTATGTTTGCAGTGTGATTAAAAAAGAGATTAATTCGGTTACAGATAATCCTGTTATTTTACCCCGAGAGGGAAGAATTCTTTCCGCCGGCAATTTTCATGGTCAACCCCTGGCACTTGCACTGGATTTTCTTAGTATAGCTCTTGCCGAACTTGGGAGCATTTCTGAGCGCCGGATATATCAATTACTATCAGGCAAGAGAGGATTGCCTTCATATCTTGTGGCCAATCCCGGCCTTAATTCCGGTTTTATGATACCTCATTATACAGCCGCTTCGATGGTAAGCCATAACAAGCAGTTATGCACTCCGGCGTCTGTTGACTCCATAGACTCTTCACAGGGACAGGAAGATCATGTCAGTATGGGAGCTAATGCAGCGGTCAAGGCTGGTGAATTGGCAGTAAATGTTGAGTATATACTAGCAATTGAGTTGTTTACTGCAGCACAGGCGCTTGATTTCAGGCGTCCTTTAAAAACATCTCACTTTTTGGAGAATTTTATGGAAAAGTACCGGAAAAAAGTGGGATTCATCTCCGATGACCGTCCGATGTATACTGAAATGAACGCATCACTTGAATTCCTGAGGAATGTTGACGACAGGGCTTTTGAGTAACATCAGTCAGGCGATCCCCTTCTGTCTGAATCCCTTCGAAGGCGCCGGAGCAATCTCCCGCGGAACTCATCTTCGGCAAGGTATAGCAGCATAACTCTTTCGGCCGAGATAATATCTTTCAGCTTTTCATGGTACTCCATGCCCAGCTGAGCGTCTTTCATTCTCAGCTCAACCAGACTGTCTACCATTTCGGTTATTTCTGAGGAGGACAACTCCTCTCTTTTTTCATTAAAACGCGAAATAATATCTCTTCGCTCCAGAAGCAGGTTATTTCTTTTTTTGTCAAACTCATTGTAAACCGGCCAGAATTTTTCGGCCTCTTCGGAGGTAAGATCCAGCTTTGAGGTTATAAAAGAAACCCTTTCGGCTTGTATTTTCTCCAAGTGATGATGACGCTGTGAATTTGCCGTAAGCGAAAAACTCAGGGCAATTATAAGCATCAGGGATATATGTAAGAGTTTCATAGTTTCAAATTTAGTTTTTTACTAATAATATTCTGCAACAAGATAATATATTTCAATATCACTTTCTGCAGTTAAGTAATCAATATATGCTTCACTCTCTTCATCTTCCAGATAAAAATCCTCAATAAGCTCCTCTTCGCCAAACTCGCTTAAAAGTAAAGTATAGCTGTAATTATAATAGTGCAAATCAATAAATTCAGCAATCTGATCTTGCGTGACTTCAGAGGGTTCAGGTGATGTTATAAACCTGAAGCCGTGATAGCCGAAAAAGGCAAAACCGGCAATAATTGCCACAAGTGCTAACCGGGGCTTCAACGTTTGCCATAAATGCTCAAGTTTTGAGGGCAATACAGCTTGCTTCTTCTCCTTTTCAGAAATACTACGGTGTATTCTTGAAGGCAGCTCTTCAAAATAATTTGCCGGAGTGGTGAAAGGTTTTTCTTTCTTTATTTTTGAAAGCCTTGACCCTATTTTGGAAAAATCTTTCATAATTGTCTTTTTACAGCCAGTTAAATGTGCTGAAAACTCCTCTTAGATTACCCTTTTAATACTTTGGTTTTCTCTTAAACTATTAACGGTTACCAGGTTTGATAAATTTTTAGTTAAATATTTTGAATAATTTTTTTTATCTTTTTCATATAATTTAGACACAACTACTTTATTTAGGTTTAATTATCGGTCAGGTATTTTTCAATTTTTTTTACTGCATGATGATATGAGGCTTTAAGCGAGCCTGTGGATGTGTTGAGGATTTCTGCCATATCCTCGTATTTCATCTCATCGAAATATTTCATGTTAAAAACCATGCGCTGCTTTTTAGGCAGGCTTAAAATGGCTTTCTGCAGTTTAAGCTGCAGTTCGTCACCATTGAAATATGGGTCACTTTCCAGTTCCCGGTTGAGCTGATTTTCAGTATCAAAAAACGGCAAAAAATTCTTTCTTTTTTTAGTCTTCAAAAAATTCAAAGCTTCATTTGTGGCAATCTTGTAGAGCCATGTAAAAAGGTGAGAATCCTCCCTGAACTTGTCCAGGCCCTTCCATACCTTAATAAAAATGTTTTGCAAAACATCATCTGTGTCATCATGATTTATTATGATTTTCCTTATGTGCCAATAAAGCTTCTCCTGGTATTTTTTTATTATCAGGTCGAAAGCAAAATTACGGTGACTTTCGTTACGGAACAGTTTGAGAAGTTCTTTATCACTGTACTCCTGCATTCTTTATTTATTGTTGTTTTCCAAAAGGGTTGGAACTACGTTTAATAACTTTAGACGAGCACATTTGAGGATGATTTAACAAAATTAATGATAAAAACTGATTTAATAAACTTTAACAATACCCCGTTCTTATATTATTTTGTCAGCCAAAGGCTGATGGGGTTCATCTGCGGGGATTTGAGGATTGCTGCATTATTTTTATTCTAAACCGTACTGTTCCAGATATGCTTCAACACGTTCAAAAACCTTTTGCGGGGTAAACCCGAACTTTTCATCAAGCACTCCTGCAGGAGCCGAATAACCAAAATGTTCAAGTCCGAGAACCTTCCCCTTCGGACCTACAATATTTTGCAATGTAAGTGGTAGTCCTGCAGTTAATCCGAAAACCGGCAGTTTTGAGGGAAGGAGTTTTTCCCTGTAGTGATAGGGTTGTTTGCGGAAAAGTCCTTCCGAGATTACAGAGACAACTCTCACATCCAATTTTTTTCTTTCTTCCAGTAATTCACAGGTTTCAATAAGTGTTGATACTTCTGAACCGGACCCCGCGAGGATCAAATCCGGTTCACTGTTTGCCTCTTTAACTGTATAAGCGCCATTGCGGGCATTAAGGGCTTCTTTGTAACGCGAGGAACCTCCTCCTGCAGGAAGGTTTTTTATTTTCTGCCGTGAAAGTATCAAAGCAGTCGGTGTATCTTTGTTTTCCATTGCCATTTCCCAGGCTACAGTAGTTTCCCACGCATCTGCCGGCCTTAAAATAAGCATACTTGGATTGCCTGAATGGTTTTTCAAATGTTCCATTACCCTTATCTGAGCTTCCTGCTCTACGGGTTGGTGGGTGGGACCGTCTTCTCCAACACGGAATGCATCGTGAGTCCATATATATTTGACGGGCAGCTCCATCAATGCACCCACTCTCACGGTCGGCTTCATGTAATCGGAAAAAACGAAAAAGGTTCCGCAGGCTGCAATCACTCCGCCATGAGCAGTCATCCCATTGACAATGGCTCCCATTGTTAGCTCAGAAACACCGTTGTGCAAAAATGCTCCGCTGAAATCTCCTTTAGTAAAGGGTTTGGTTTCCTTTAAAAAACCTTCGGTTTTATCGCTGTTTGCAAGGTCTGCCGAACATACAATCATATTTTCGACATGTTTTGCAAGATAATTAAGTACTGAACCGGAAGCGGCACGTGTTGCAATATTGTCTTTTTGCTCAATTATACTGTAATCCAACGCAGGTGTATCACCGGACAAGAATCTTTGAAGTTTTTTTGCAAGCTCCGGATTTTTACTCTCCCATTCTTTTTGCATCTGCTTTTTGGAAGCTGCTTTTTCCCTTTTTTCCTCCAATATTTTTTCGTAGTACTGGCTAACCTCTGGAAAAATTTCAAACGGCTTTTCGGGATCACCTCCCAGATTTAAAACGGTTTTTTCGAATGACCCGCCAGCTGCACTTAAAGGCATCCCATGTGTTACAACCTGTTTTTCGAAGGATTGGCCGCTTTCTGTGACCGCCCCCTTGCCCATGATGGTTTCTCCTATTATCAGAAAAGGCTTTGAACTTTCATTAACAGCCTCTTCAAGGGCCTCATAAATTTGGTGAGGATCATGCCCGTTGATTGTTTTTACCCGCCATCCCCATGCTTCATATTTTTTTGCGGTATCTTCACTTGAAACCTTCATGGTTTCTGTGGATAGTTGTATTTCATTGGAGTCAAAGAACATTATAAGGTTATTAAGTCCTAGATGCCCTGCTATACGTCCTGCTCCCTGAGATATCTCCTCCTGTATACCTCCGTCGGAAATAAAAGTGTAAATTTTATGGCTCATCCATTCACCGAACCTGGCTGACAGAAAACGTTCGGCTATTGCTGCGCCAACGGCCATGGCATGCCCCTGTCCCAGAGGCCCGGAGGTGTTTTCTATTCCGCGGGAAATATCGCGTTCAGGATGGCCGGGGGTTGGACTTCCCCATTGACGGAATTCTTTAAGATCACTCAAAGTGTATTGCCCCGTAAGAGTTAGAACCGAGTATAGCATAGGTGACATGTGACCGGGATCAAGGAAAAACCGGTCGCGCATATGCCACTCCATGTCCGAGGGGTCGAAATTCAGGAAATGGGAGTATAAAATATTGATAAAATCGGCTCCGCCCATTGCTCCCCCGGGATGACCCGATTTTGCTTTTTCAACCATTGCGGCTGTTAAAATTCTTATATTGTCTGCTCCTTTGTTAATAATATTTATATCCATTTTTAATCACATTTATAGCCGTCTGTTTTGATTTTCAGAGTGATCAGGTAGTTTGATCCAAACAACAAAAGTAATTAATTTCAGGGACTTGCATGTTGCTTATATTATTTTTTTTAAAATTGTTTTCAACTTCAGGTGTACTTATATTAGATGAAAACCCCGTTTTATAATGCCAAAGGCTGACGGGGGTTGCAGGTAATTTTAAAAACGGTAATTTTGCAATTGATTAAAATTTATAGTAATGGGACTCAGATGTGGTATTGTGGGAGTAGCCGCTTGCGGTAAAACAACTCTTTTCAACTGTATGTCGGGACAAAAGGCCCAAACTTCTGTTTCCTCTTTCGGAAAAGGTGGAGCAAATGTTGGAATGGTCCAGGTTCCGGATGAGCGGTTAGATATGTTGGCTAAATTTTATACCCCACAAAAAATAGTGCATACAGCTGTTGATATTGTTGATATACCCGGTATTACAAAAGGGAGTGCCGATGGGAACAGGTTTTTGGCCGATGTGAGAAATACTGATGCACTTATTCATGTGCTAAGGTGTTTTGAAGATCCAAGTGTACCGCATGCAGATGGTTCGGTTGATCCTATGCGCGATATGGATACCGTTGAACTGGAGATGAAGGTTAAGGATCTTGAGCTTGTTGAGAAAAAAATTGAAAAGCTGGAAAAAGTTGCAAAATCGGGAGATAAGAATGCAATAAAAGGAATAGAAGTACTTGAAAAACTCAAAAGGCATTTCGAGGATTTTCTGCCGGCGCGCAATATAGAAATCAGGGATACTGACAAAAGGTTTTTGGAGGATATGGATTTCCTTTCTGCTAAACCTGTAATATATGTTTGCAATGTTGATGAAAGCTCAGTTACAGGTGAAAATACCCATGTAAGGAAAGTAAGGGAAAGGTTTAAAGAAGAAGAAAATCAGATTCTTGTAATAGCTGCCAAAACCGAGGCAGAAATAGCTAAGGTCAACTCTTTGGAAGAGCGCCGGGAATTTCTTGAGATGATGGGTTTAAGTGAACCGGGAGTCAACAAAATGATAAGAGCAGCATATAATTTGCTCAAATTGCAGACTTTTTTCACGGTTGCAAACAAAGAGGTCAGGGCGTGGACTATCAGGGAGGGAATGACCGCACGTGAAGCAGCAGGGATAATACACAGTGACATGGAAAGAGGTTTCATAAGAACCGAGGTTATCAGGTATGAGGATCTTGTAACTCTTGGTTCCGAAGCGGAATGCCGAAAAAAGGGTAAAGTTTCGGTTGAGGGTAAAAATTACGTGGTGGAGGATGGAGATATTCTTTATATTCGTTTCAACGTATGATCTTTTATATTTTTTAAAAATAAAAATCTCAAATTAAAGGTGATGAGCATATCAGTCAGATTATTAACAGCAATAATTGTTTTTTTTCTTTCTTACTCTCACTGCTATACCCGTCAGCCGGAACATTTTGAAGGTGACAGACCCAAACTTGTTTTCGGTATCGTGGTTGAAAAGATGCGTTATGATTATTTAGAGCGTATGTGGGATAGTTTTGGAGATGAGGGATTTAAAAAGCTAGTCAGGGAAGGAGCGTTTTGCAGGAACGCTTCTTTTGATTATTTGAACAATCAGACTTCACCTGGATATACTACAATTTTTACAGGTGTTAATCCTTCAGAACATGGAGTTATTTCAAATGTCTGGTATGACAGGCTAAGCGGGTCGGCCGTAGAAAGCCATTCAGACAAGAAAGTTACGGCAGTGGGCGGCTCTTTTGAGAACGGGCAAAGGTCTCCGGCAAATTTGAAAATTGAGACTGTCGGCGACAGGATGAGAAAATTTCAAAATTTCAAATCCAGAGTCTACAGCGTTTCTATGAGCTCCCGTGGTGCTGTTTTTTCCGGAGGGTTTTCGGCCAATGCAGCCTGGTGGTTTGATGTTAACTCCGGTCAATGGATGTCAAGTTCCTATTACATAGATTCACTTCCCGGATGGGTAAAAGATTTTAATTCAAAAAATTTTCCTGAAAAATATTCACAGCGAGCATGGGAACCTTTAATGGGACCTGAGAAATATTTCAGCCAGTATGGTTCTGACGATAAGTCCGGTTTGTTTAAACATAACCTGAGGCAGTTAAGTCGCAAAAGTGATGATTTTGAGCTTTTGAGAGAGTCACCGTTTGGAAATGTATTGACAAGGGACTTTGCCATATCGCTTATTTTGAACGAAAACCTTGGAAATGAAGGATATACCGATAAGTTCATTCTCGGTTTGTCGGCAACAGGTGATATAGGGCAAAAATACGGTGTTTTTTCACCGGAGCTTCAGGATGCTTATCTGAGGCTTGATCAAGAGATAGCACATATACTGCGTTTTTTGGATGAAAATTTTGGTAAAGAGAATGTTTTGGTTTTTCTGACTTCTGATCAGGGAGCTGCTTATCCGGAGGAATATATTAAAACTTCAAAAATTCCATCCGGCACTTTTAGTCAGGCAGCGGCCACTGCACTTTTGAGAAGCTATCTAAATGCATCTTACGGGGAAGGAGACTGGGTTGAGGCTTATCATTCCAGGCAGGTGTATTTGAACCGTCTTCAAATTGAAGAGTCCAATATTCAGCTTGGTGAAATTCAGATGAAATCCGCCCGCTTTATTAGCAATATGACAGGGGTGGGGAGGACTTTTACGGCTGAAGTATTAACAAGCAACAATTTTACCGGCGGATTGGATTACAGGGTGCAGACAGGCTTTAACCCGGGACGTTCGGGTGATGTTATCCTTTATTTAAGACCGGGCTGGCAGGAAAGGTCAGTTACTGAAGAAGCAACCAATCAGCCTGTCAAAGATTCTCATGTACCTCTTGTATGGTACGGGGGTAATGTTAATAATACAATAATAAACAGGCCTGTTAATATGACAGATATAGCACCTACGATATCATTTTTGCTTAATATGCCCTATGGAAGTGATTTCAGCGGCCAGCCCCTTATGGAGCTGGCCCGCTGATAATGGTTTTAAATTTGCCTGTAAAGACCGGGTTTATTTACCAGCCCGGCAGGAAGTTCAGTCCGAACACCCCGCCCATAACACCGTCGCGGTGGATAGGATAAGCATAATAAGGTTCAAGTATAAGATACCCGAAAAGATTAAAACGCAATGAAGCTCCTGCGCTGAAGAACGGGTATCTGTTATCAGTATCATCGCGGTCCAGTGTTGGTCTTTCCTCTTTAGTCCATGCAACTCCTGCATCAAAAAACAGGTTCAGTTCGGTGAAAAAGAAACCCGATTCGATCACGGCAAGAACATCGGGTCCGGTAAAGGGCAGCCTTAGTTCGACATTTCCTACCAACATTTGTGTGCCGATCATGTCGTTGAATGTGAATCTTGGGTCTCTTACAGATTGCATTTCATAAAACTGGTTTGTCATATATCCGCGCAAAAATCCCGGGAAACCAAGGAAAAGCGGACGAAACAGATCGTTGTCGGCATCTTGTCCGTATCTTCCGCTGTAGTAAAGGCGGTAGGACAAGTTCAGGGGGTTGAAAAAATGATAATTCCTGAAATCTGCAATGCTCTGATACATATTGATCTCCCCGAAATATCTGTCGAGGTGAAGGCGGTATCTGTGACCGCGCATAGGTGATGCCATTCCGAAATATGAATCATCTCCAACATAGGCAACATTCCCCCTGCCAAGTGTAAAGCCCGGTGGTGCATCGGCTTGTTCACGGGATTGTCCTATCTGAAACCCCTGTTGATCGTAGTAATGATTGAACACATCAATACGGTAATAGTATCTTGCAATTGATGCGCCTGCCTCAAAGCGGCGGGTTACAGATATAGGGTATTGTGCAAAAAGTGAAAGCTGGTCTTCGAACATTCTGATATTAAATAGCTGGAAGTTGTCAACAACCATGTATTCATCTTCGTCAACCGGAATTTCTTCCTGAGTAAATCCCATGGCTGACGAACGATAAGGAATGTGTGAAATGCTTGCACCCCAGTCTATTCTTCCGCCCTGATTCAGATAGGAGGCCAGACCGGCAAAATCGTAAATTTCACCGTCAACGTGTAGAATGGTTGAAAGTTGTTGTTCCCCCACAATGTCGCTAAAGAACATACTTACCCCCCCATGCATTCCGGTACCGTAGTAGGTGTCAAACCCAATGCCGGCTCCCCCGGTAGTTCCTATATAATCCAGCTCGAACTGGGGCTTGAAGGGCTTATCTGCAAATTCCTCGGATGCAATATCCCTGACTTTTTCATAATTGCCCAAATTCTTGTCAACAATGTTCTTTGCAACTCTCTGGAACGGAGGTAGTGTTGCAGCAAGCATATCAACATTTTTGGGGTTTACCTCCTCCCTTTCAAAATCCTCCTTGTTTGCGGTGTAAATGCTGTATTTTTTGTCAAAGTAATAATTATAAGCAATTTTATCTGTTTCCCGGGAAATACTCATTGCCGGTGCAAGCCAGGTGATACCGCTGATTCCTGTCGGGTAGTCGGTAAGACTGTAGAGTTTTTCTTCATTCAGGTCATATTCATACATATTCCTGAATCCGTCCCTGTCGGAGAGGAAAAATATCGATTCACCGTCAGAGGAATAAACCGGGTTGACGTTGTCAGCTCCCTTGAAAAATGGGAAAACTGTTATCTCATTATCATTTTCAAGATCGATAGTGCCGATATTGAACTTGTAGTTGGGGGAGGTATCATCATCGCCCGGTTGCCTGCGGTCTGTTGCAAAAACAATTTTATTGCCCCCGGGCGACCAGTTAGCGTGTATATAAGAATGTTTGTCGTTTGTGAGCTGGTCCACCTCCTTGCTATCCATATCGTATATGTAAATATTGTTCCTTCCGCCGGCCAGTCCGTTCAAAACAATTTTTTCACCGTCAGGCGACCAGGAGGGGTTGTTGAAAGCCTTCACACCGGGTATTTCTATCTCCCTTGGCGAGCGCCGGGGCCTTTCGGTATCCACTATAAATATTTTGTTCCTTCCCCTTTTAACACCTACGTAGGCAAAGTAGCGGCTATCAGGGCACCAGGTACCTCTTGACTCAAAAAAATTGTACCCGTCTATGTCAGTTCCAAGTGATGTACTTGTAAGCTCCTTGATTATTTTACCGTCTTCTGCACGGGCAATGAAAAGATCCAGTGTAAATACATCCTTTTCTGAGAAAAAGGCAACATATTTACCGTCGGGGCTTATTGAAGGGGATAAATTCATCTGTCCTGCCGTCTCTTCGTAAAGTATTTTCTCTCCGGTTATCTCGGGCAATTCATCCGGCAGGAAAGTTCTGAAATGAGTTTTGTAGGAATTTTTCCATACCTCGGAGAATGTTGAAGGACTCATATCCAGGGTAGTCTCAATAGCACGGCGGTATCCCCACCTTGCAGTTTCCATAAACAGGTCGGGAATAATATCATCGCCCCATGTGCGGCCCACAAATGCCAAGAAGGCATGGCCCCACCTGTAAGGGAAATACTCTTGCATATTTTGAAGATCGTCAACTTCCGGGAAATCATCATTTAGCAGAGCGTCCCTCATCCACATAGCTGTATGGGGGTCTACACTTCCGATCGACATGTATTCGGCCATTCCTTCTACGAGCCACAGGGGCAAATTTTGCATTGAAGCCCTGTCTACCTCATCACCCTCAGCGCTTTGCATAAGCATGTTAAACTGAAAAGCGTGTACAAGCTCGTGGCCCATCACATGGTTGGTCTGGGCATTGGTTTCCAGAATGGGCATGATCACCCTGTTTTTGAGAGATTCAGTTACTCCCCCGGTTCCTATACCTATCTGTGACTGAACAGCTGTTGTTTGCTGAAAATCAGGGTGGTTTTCGTACAGGATAACAGGACTGGGTGTTTGAAGGGAGTCCTGCATAACTTCATAATGTCTTTTGAACCATTTTTCAGTCATTACACCCATATCCTTAAGTATCTCCTCATCATCAAAGTAATGATAAATGTCAAAATTCGATGTGCTGAAAACCTTATAGTCGAAAGCCTCATAAGTTGGCTTGTTTCTTCCGAACCCTTGCGAATATGCCTCAGGGGCAGCCCAAAAAAATACGGCCATTAGAAAGCTCAGCACAAAAAATATTTTTGATGTTCTCTTATAAAACTGAGTCATAATATATTAATTTTCTAGTTAGAATAACTTAAGGCAGTTTTACTATTTTAAAACGGTTTTTCTCAAGTAATAATTATACCAAAAGGGAAACCTGCCATCTTTAAATTTATGTATTATTTAAAGTAAAAACAAGTGTAGCATCGATTATGTTCAATCCAGACAATAAAAAAAGGGCTGCCATTTTGAAGCAGCCCCATTTTAACCGGGTTTAATTTTGTCTGCAGCTTATTTTTCAGCTGATCTCAAAAGTGTCTCCGCTGTTGAGAAGATCGTCCATGTTCCTGACATTTGTAGACTCTCTTACATTATTGATCTGCTTGTCAATTAAATGTTCGTAGGTGTCAAACCTGGCTGCACGTATAACACCGAATGCCCTGGGCATTTCAGGTGGATGCATATAGCCGAGCATTCTGTGTATTCCGGGATCAGGGTTATACTGGTCATGTATCAGTATTTTTTTATCAGCCTCCTTGTCTTCCCCCACATTGATCTGTTTAAGCTTGTTATCCTCGAAGATGATCCCTTTGCTGTTGTCCTTGCCGAAAAGCATGGGCTCCCCATGCTTAAGATACACCCTGTAGTCTTCCTTGTAATTTTTGTCTCTTAAAATATCGAAAGCATCATCGGAATAGATTACACACCTTTGAAGAATTTCAACAACTGCAGTTCCGTCATGGTATGCAGACTCCTTTATAACCTCTTTCATCATTTTTACATCGTTATCTATGACACGTGCAAAAAAAGTTCCCATTGCACCCATAACTAGTCCTGCCGGGTTAAACGGATGCTCAATGGTTCCGTGAGGCGAAGTTCTTGTAACTCCGGATTTAGGAGTAGTAGGAGAATATTGCCCTTTAGTAAGTGCATATACCTGATTATTGAAGAGAAGAATATTTATATCAATATTGCGCCTTATAGTGTGTATAAAATGATTTCCTCCGATTGCCATAGCATCGCCGTCGCCTGTTGCAACCCATACACTAAGAGAGGGATTCGCAATTTTTACCCCTGAGGCTATTGCAGCAGCCCTGCCGTGTATACCGTGTATCCCGTAAGTATTAATATAATAAGGGAATCTGGAGGAGCAGCCTATGCCTGAAACAAACAGGAAATTTTCCTTCTTGTAGCCTATTTCAGGAAAAGCATCTTCAACTGCTTTTAGCACGGCAGTATTTCCGCAACCGGGACACCATTTTATTATCTGATCGCTTTTAAAATCTTCTTTGGTCAAATCGACCTCGGAGTTCGGAACTCTTTTAGGAATTATTTTTTCGGACATAACTATTTCTCCTCTAATATTTTGTTAAATGTTTCGGTTAACTCTTGTACTGTAAATGGAAGACCCTGTATTTTGTTGTACTGATGATATTTAAATTCGGGGTGCTCAATCTTGAGGTACTTCACCATTTGACCCGCATTTATTTCGCATACAATTATTTTTTTAAAATTGCCCAGGATTTCCTTTGTGTTTTTTGGCAAAGGTTTTATGTGATGAAAGTGAGCATGACTAACTTTCTTACCTTCTTTTTGCATTTCGGTGACTGCTTCGTTTATTGCACCATAAGTGCTGCCCCAGCCTACTACCAGCAGATCTCCGGTTTCTTCACCGTTTACACTTTGTTCCGGAATGTAATCAACAACACGATTTACTTTGTCTTCCCTTAGCTTGGTCATAAGCTCATGATTAAGAGGATCGGTTGTCGGCTGGCCTCCAATGTTGAATTTTTCCAGTCCGCCCACCCTGTGCCTTAAACCTTCTGTACCGGGTAGTGCCCATTTTCTGGCCAGTGTAACTTTATCACGTGCGTAGGGTTTGTATTCGGGATCATTTGGTTCGGCAACTGGGGGATTGATATCGGGAAGATTCCCAGTATCTGGAATGCGGAACAATTCTGATCCGAATCCAAGATAGCCTTCAGTGAGAAGAACCACAGGTGTCATGTGCTCCATTGACAATTTTGCCGCCTCATAGGCATAGTTGAAACAGTTTGCCGGCGTGGAAGCGGATATTACAATTAACGGGCATTCACCATTGCGTCCGTATAGTGCCTGCAGCAAATCTGATTGTTCTGATTTGGTGGGCAATCCTGTGGAGGGCCCCCCCCTTTGAACATTGACAATTACAAGAGGCAATTCGGTTATCACGGCAAGACCAATTGCTTCACTTTTAAGTGAAAACCCTGGGCCGGAAGTAGTTGTAACTGCAAGTGAACCGGTATAGCTTGCACCGATTGCTGAACATACTCCGGCAATTTCATCTTCCGCCTGAAAAACCCTTCCGCCAAGGGACTTTTGCAGGGCCATCTCAATTAGTATTTCAGTTGCCGGTGTAATTGGGTATGAACCAAGGAACAGCTTATGTCCCGAGCGTTCGGCAGCAGCAATAAAACCCCATGCGGTTGCCGCGTTTCCGGTAACATTTCTGTACTTACCCTTGGAGAGTTCAGCTTTGGGAATAAAATAGGTGGTGTCTATTTCCTCTGAATATTTTGCAAATTCATAGCCTGCCGCCAGGGCTTTTTTATTGCTTTCTATAACCTGGTCCTTTCCCTTGAATTTTTTCTCAATAAACCGGTATGTGGAATTTATATCCTGATTGAACAGATACCCGGCAATACCGAGTGCCACCATGTTTTTGCTCCGAAGCGCAACTTTTTGTGGCAATTCGAGATCTGAAAGGCTTTCTTTTGTAATGGTTGTTATCGGGGCTTTTACCACCTTGTACTCTTTAAGGGTGTTGTTTTCAAGGGGATTTTCATCGTAACCCGACTTTTCAAGGGCTTTTTTGTCAAAAGCATCAGCATCGACTATTATAGTGCCGTTTTTTTTGACCCATTTCAGGTTGGCTTTAAGTGATGCCGGGTTCATGGCAACCAGCACATCACAAAAATCTCCTGATGAATTGATCTTTTTTTGGCCTATTTGTGCCTGAAATCCTGAAACCCCGAAAACCGTGTTGTGAGGTGCTCTTATTTCTGCAGGGAAATCGGGAAATGTTGCCAAATCATTTCCAAACATTGCCGCTGTTTCAGAAAAAAGTGTACCGGTCAGCTGCATTCCGTCACCCGAATCTCCTGCAAATTTGATAACTGCCGAATCTTTTTCCGTTACTTTATTATTTTTGCTCATTTGTATGAAATAATTAGAATGTTAAAAATCAATTAAATTATTAAGGTTTTGCCTTGGAAATTCAATTATGTGCCGGGAAGTTAAAATTAACCTGCATAGAGAGTGTTTTTTATTACAGGTTGCCAATATTGAAAAAACGTGCATGCAACATCCCGGTTACATGCATATATTAGAAAAAATATTCCCGGTTTTTTGATTTCTTTAAAAAAGTAATTTAATTCACAAAGTTAATAATTTCTAAAATACTGTGTAAGAAAAACCACTTTTTTAAGTATGCTATTTATCATTTAATTAATATGTTAATATGACTTTAATCAGGGAGTTAAGAGGATTTGTCCCGAAAATAGGCAGGGATTGCTACCTGGCCGAAACATGTGTAGTTATCGGGGATGTTATTATCGGTGACCAAAGCAGCATTTGGTATAATACGGTAATCAGGGGGGATGTGAATTCAATCAGGATCGGCAGTAAGGTAAATATACAGGATAACAGTGTTTTACACTGTACTTATGAGGAAACAACAGTTAAAATTGGTGATAATGTTTCAGTAGGTCATAATGTTATTGTACACGGGGCCAATATTGAAAGCAATGTTTTGATCGGAATGGGGGCAATTCTTATGGATAATGTAAAAGTTGGGGAAAATTCAATTATTGCGGCCGGATCGGTGGTCCTTGAAGGAACTAAAGTGGAGCCGGGCAGTGTTTATGCCGGTGTACCGGCAAAATTTATTAAAAAAGTAAGCAGTAAGGAAGCAAATGAGCAAATAAAAAGTATTGCCGCCAGATATGTTGGTTACACTGAATGGTACAGGAATGGATAGGGTTATTTCCAAAGGTCGATCTTTGTAAGATTTATTTTGTCGTCAAAAAACATTTGTCCAACCTTACCGAAATAATCAGTGTAATCAGAAACATAGAACATATCTTCTGCATTATTTCTTTTACCTGAGAGAAGGTTTTGTGACTCGAGCTTATCTTTCACGTAACGTGCAACTATAGCTGCTGAATCTATCACTTCTACATTGAAATCAAAGAATTTCCGGATTTGGTTCTTTATTATAGGGTAATGGGTGCATCCCAGTATAAGAACTTTTATCCCCCGGAATGTTTCCCCTGAAAGATAGGACCTGATAATTGCATTGCTTATGTCATCGTAAATGAATCCCTCTTCGATCATGGGCACAAGCAAAGGAGCCGCCATTGATACAACTTCGGCTGAAGGGATCTTCTCTTTTATCCCGTAGGGGTATGTGTTGCTGTCAATTGTATTTTTTGTCCC
Source organism: Bacteroidota bacterium (assembly GCA_003554865.1). Taxonomy (GTDB): domain Bacteria; phylum Bacteroidota; class Bacteroidia; order Bacteroidales; family PUMT01; genus PUMT01. The sequence goes on from PWHJ01000089.1 coordinate 67,442, forward strand.
TATCACCCCTATTTTAGAAGATGGATACTTTTGCACCACAAAATTAACTACCGGTTCAATTACATCAATTAAAGTTGCTTTATTTCCCACATGGCCTGCCAGTTGAGAATAAGCCCTTGCCGAAGCAGTATTGCAGGCAACCAGGATTGTTTTACAGTTTTTTCGGAGGAGGAAATCCGTTATTTTTTCCGAGTAATGAACAATGGAAGCGGCTGATTTGTCGCCGTAGGGCAAGTGAGCTGTATCACCTACATAAATAATACGCTCATTCGGAAGCAAGTGTTTGATTGCTGAAGCAACTGTCAGCCCTCCCAGTCCGGAGTCAAAAATACCCAGGGGCTGATTTGGATCCATATTACTTTTACCCATTTGTGGCTTATTGTATTTAAAAATACGGTACCCGGCAAAGAAAAGCAATTTTATTGTTTAAGTCAAATATCATTTTTTTAATAAAAAAAATACCAACCCCTCCAGGGGATGGTATTTTCTCTATAAAAATTTTCAGGCATGCTAAAACATTCCCAGCTCTTCTCTAACGTACTGCTGAATGTTTACGCTTTGATTACTATGGTATAATAAAGAGTTCCCGCTCAGATCAAATACATAGATCAGGCCCTGTTCTTCTGCTACCCTGGTAATAGCATTTTCAATTTTGTTAAAAATAGGCTGCAGCAGCTCCATTTCTATCCTTTGAAGGTCTTCCTGGGCCGTAGAGGAAAACTCACGAATTCTGGCCTGTATGTCAGACAATTCCCTTTCCCTCATCTGCTTTACAAGGGATGTCATTGTCTCCTGATTCTCAGTAAAATTCTGCAGTTTTTCCTGGTATTCCATTTGCATGAATTCAAACTGTTCCTGCAGTTTTTCAGCTTCTAACTGTAATTCTTTCTGAGCTTCAGTTCTTTCCGGCATATCCCTCAGGATCTGCTGTGAATTGATATGCCCGAACCTCAGAGTTTCCTGTGCAAAAGTGGTAACTCCCACCACTAACAATACTACAAGCACAAATGGTTTAAAAAATCTTTTCATTTTTTACCTGATAATTGTGTTTTATATATGTAAAAACTCCCGGAAAATTAATAAATGCCCAGCTCTTGCCTTACTTCCTGCTGAATGTTTACGCTTTGATCACTATGGTATAATATAGAGTTACCGCTCAGATCAAACACATATATAAGTCCTTTTTCTTCTGCTACCTTGGCAATGGAGTTTTCAATCCTGTTGAAAATTGGTTGAAGCAATTCCATCTCCTTTTGCTGCAGATCCTCTTGTGCAGTTTGCTGAAATTCCTGAATCCTTCCTTGAAGATCAGCCAATTCCCTTTCCATATTTTGCTGTTCAACTTCACTCATTGTCTCCTGCTCATCAGTGAATTCCTGCAGCTTTTGCTGATATTCCATCTGCATTGATTCAAAACGCTCCTGCATCTTTTGAGCTTCTTCCTGCATTTCTCTTTCGGCTTCAGCTCTTTCGGGCATATCTCTTAAAATTTCCTGTGAGTTGATATGTCCGAATCTGAGGTTTTCCTGTGAAAAAGCGGTTAAGCCAACCGTCAGCAATGCAGAAATCAAAAATAGGTTAAAAAGTTTTTTCATTTTTTAATTACAAGTTATGGGTTATTACTATTTGTTTTATTAAGTTTTTAATCTGAATTAAAACCTTTTATTCTTTTATAGATGTCAATATCCTAATTTGCCCAGTACCTCATCGCTTAGATCATACTGTGGGTTTGTGTAAAGCAGTGTAGCCGAATCTGCCATATCGAAAATAACTGCATAATCCCCTTCTTCGGCTATTTCTTCAATGGCATTGTAAACCTGATCCTGTATCGGACCTATAAGCTCTTCCTGTTTCTGATACATTTCTCCTTCCGGCCCAAAATATTTATGCTGAAGCTTTTTCGCTTCAGCTTCCAGGTTCATTATTTCCTCTTCTCTTTTCTTCCTCATTTCATCTGACATCAAAACCCTCTCAGACTGGAAGTTACGGTACATTTCCTCTATTTGCCCGTACATTTGATCTATTTCATTTTCCCATTCTTCTGCCATCTCATCCAGCTGATCCTGAGCCGATCTGTAGGCCGGAATGTTGCTCAAAATATATTCAGAGTCAACATAGGCATATTTTTGCGAAATGCCAAACTGCATTGTTGCAAAAAGAGCCAGAATTAATAAAGTTATTTTTTTCATTGCATTCGTCAGTTTGTTTTAGACGATTTAAAATTGTTGTCCAAGGGTGAAATGGATTTGCCACTCGTGTGCATCAGGCCTTTGGGGTATATCGTCGAAACCGTATCCCACATCAACTCCCAGCATTCCAAACATTGGCAAAAATGCCCTTACTCCAATTCCTGCGGAGCGTTTAATTGAAAACGGCTCAAATTCATCTGCGCTGTACCATGCATTACCTCCTTCCAGGAAGCCAAGGAGATAAATTGTAGCCTGTGGATTGAGGGATATCGGGTAACGCAGTTCCATTGTAAGTTTATTGTATATGTTCCCCGCCTTGCTGCCGTCTCTTATAGGTGTAAGTGCACCATTTTCATATCCCCTTAGTGCTATCGTTTCCCTTCCGTAAAGGTTATAGCCTGTCATTCCGTCACCTCCAAGATCAAATGATTCAAACGGGGAGGGTCCGATGTCGCTGTTGTAATATCCAAGAATACCGAATTCAGCACCGGAATGGAAAACAAGGTCACCCACAATGGACGTGTACCATTCTGAATTAAATGTCCATTTGTGATATTCAATCCACCTGTATTTTTCCTGAGGCTCCATCTGGCTGTAATCCTTATCGTTCATAAGTGAATAGGGAGGTGTCAGTTGCAATGTTAAATTGAACTTGTTACCCCGTCTTGGATATATGGGCTGGTCGACCGAGTTGCGTTCAAAGGAGGTTTTAAGGCTGAAATTGTTTGATTGTCCGTCAGAGAACATAAAATAACCGCCCCACTCATCAAGAAGGTAACTCTGGTAACTTACCTCGTTGTAGAGTGTGAAAAAGTCATCAGGCCAGTTAAGGCGTTTGCCAAATCCAACCGCAGCTCCTGAGATCTTTATTGAGGCCCCTTCTTTTACCGTGCGGTCACGCATGTCCGTTTGAATGGTGTGGAAAGCGGACAAAGAAAGTGAATTGGGTTTAACACCTCCGACATAAGGTTCCTGGAAGCTGAAATTATAAGCCTGGTAATAGGTTCCGTTTGTTTGGGCACGTATGCTTAACTGTTGACCGTCGCCGGACGGCAGAGGTCTCCATGCATCCCTGTCGAAAATGCCGCTTGTTGAAAAATTGTTAAAGCTTACCCCAAGTGTGCCGATGAGCATGCCGGCCCCCCAGCCTCCTGAAATTTCAAGCTGGTCGTTGGCCTGCTCTTCAACAATATACTCAATATCAACTGTACCGTCATCCGGGTTAGGTATCGGCCTTACATCAAGCTCTTCCGGATTGAAGTGCCCAAGTTGGGCAAGCTCGCGCTGACTGCGGACTATGGCCGACTTGCTGAAAAGCTCACCCGGTTTTGTTCGCAATTCCCTTCGAATCACATGCTCATTTGTTTTGTCGTTACCGGTGATTATTACCCGGTTTATCCTTGCCTGCTCCCCTTCGTGTATACGAATTTCAAGATCAATGGAATCCTCTTTTATTCTTGTTTCAACCGGCTCGGCCTGGAAGAAGAGATATCCGTTATCGAGGTAGAGTGAACTTACGGAGTTTTCGTCAAGCTGAAGTCTCTCCGTCAGCTTTTTTTGATTATAAACTTCTCCCTCTTCTATCCCAAGGTAAGCGGAAAGATATTCGGAGGGGTATTTGGTGTTGCCAACCCAGTCTATCTCCCTGAAGTAGTATTTGTCACCTTCTTCAATGTGAATGTCAATTTCAATCCGGTCTTCGCTTACAAGGTAAGCGCTGTCGGAGGCTATTTCGGCGTCCCTGTAGCCGTGTTCGTTGTACTTGGAGATTATTCTTTGCTTGTCTTTTTCAAAATCTGACCTTATGAACCTTGAAGGGCTGAATAAGTTAAGCAGACTTCTTTTTTTGGTGTCTTCCATTGTTCTCTCGAGGCGGAAATCGGAAAAAGCCTCATTGCCGTAAAAATTAATATCTTTAATTCTTACCCTGTCATTTTTTTCAATATCAACATCTACTATGACCCTGTTTGGCCTTTCAGGGTCATCTTCTGTTTTTAAATCAATATCAGCATTGTAATACCCCTTGGAGATCATGAATTTCTCAATTGTACTTTTTGCATTGTTCAGGGTATTTTCAGTGATCATGCTACCGCTTCGCATATCGAGCTCCTTGTTGAGATCTTCCTCTTCAGATCTTCTCAAACCTTCAATATTGAGTCTTGACAGCCGCGGAGGCTCCTCGAGCTCAATCTCAAGGTAAATATTCTCTTCTTCTATTCTTTCTGCTTTAATTTTTACATCGGAAAACAACCCATGATCCCACAACCTTTCTATTGCACTGGAGATATCCTCGCCGGGAACACTTATTCTTTCCCCAACCTCGAGACCTGATAATGCTATAATAACCGAATGGTCAACATAGTTGGCACCCGATACGGTAATTCCTCCAATTGTATATTCGCGGGGTGAGGAGTAATCCATAACCGGAAGTGATGTAACATCCACTTGCTGGGCGCTAACAAATGTTCCGCAAATTAACAGCATCAGAGCAAGCTTAATTCTTTTGATCATCATCGGCACTCTATTTTTTTTAGTCAGTTTGTTCGCTTGTTTTTCCAAATCTTCTTTCCCTGTTCTGGAAGTTAATAATTGCCTGGTATAAATCTTCTTTACTAAAATCGGGCCAAAGTGTTTTTGTGAAAAACAATTCTGCATATGCAATTTGCCAAAGTAAAAAGTTACTTAACCTGTACTCACCGCTGGTTCTGATAAGCAACTCGGGATCGGGAATTTCTGCCGTCGAAAGATATTTGCAGAAGAGCTTCTCATCCACTTCTTTTATTTTTCCTGTTTTGTAATCTTCTGCAATTTTTCCGGCTGCTTCCGTTATCTCCCACCTTGCACTATAACTTAGTGCGATAACGAGTTTCAGGCCCGTATTATTTTTGGTGGCTTCAGTTACTTCCCTGAGTTTGCTGACAATCTTGTCCGGTAAACTGTTCAGGTCTCCAATAATTATCAAACGTATGTTGTTTTTAATTAGTGTTTCAGTTTCGGAATTAATTGTTGAAGCCATCAAATCCATAAGTGCATCAATTTCACTTCTTGGTCTGCACCAGTTCTCCTTTGAAAAAGCAAAGAGTGTGAGATATCCTATCCCAAGCTCTGCGGCGGCTTCCACTGTATTTTTTACCGCTTTTACACCGTTCTGGTGCCCGAATATGCGTTCATAGCCTCTTTCCTTTGCCCACCTTCCGTTGCCGTCCATTATAACAGCCACATGCTTTGGCAGCTTACTTGTTATTATTTTATCCTTCAATGTCATACCTCCACTAATTATTGTAATTACCAGTAAACCGGACAATCGCCCCTTTTTTCAAAAGGTTTTATTGTAATAAAAAAACCGGCCAAAGATACCCAATCATTATTATGAATCAAAGAAGGATCGTTTTTTTGACCAAAATTCATTACTCCGTCAATTTCATCGGATAAGAATTTTTTAAACAACCATTCTGCCCCAACGGTGATCTTTTTGGATATCCCGAATTTAAAACCTCCGCCGAAGGGAATGTTTACGTGACTTGAAGAGATATAAGAATCCTCGGGAATGAACATGTAGGAGAACCCTCCCGTTAAATACGGACTGAATCCTTTTTTGAAAATGGTTGTTTCAAAGGGAAAAAAATTGAATTCCAGAAGGAGTGTGAAATCATAAAACCCGGATTGAAAACTTGCCCCGCGCATTTGCTGGAAGTCGTTTTCAAAATCATTGTCATCACCTGTTATGCTGCCGTAATTCACCGATTTTCTGAGCGAATAATGATCATTGAAATTGTATTTGAACGTGCCGCCAAATGCAGGAGACAGTGAATAAAAATGCTTTCCGGGATTAATGTCGCCCAGGTAATATGAAGTTCCGGCAAAGGCACCGAATTCCATTTTTTCCCCGGCACCTTCTGTTGCCGTTGAGAGTATCAGGAAGGCAAATATGATTGATATTTTAATTTTTGCGGAAGTTACCATTGAAAATAAACAATGTTTTAAAGTGGTTCATATTTTAATTCTCTCAGAGCAGGGGTGCGCGGAAAAGTTTACAAACCGATATCGTTGATTCTGTATATAAGATTTATTGAGGTTATGTAATATACGTCATTGTGTTTGGAAAAATCCGAAGTGAATCCGTCTAAATAATCTGTTGTTGTGAAGCGGCCTCCTATTTCAAAACCTATGTCCAGCTCATTAGCGATGCCGAGTTTCATACCTGCACCCAAAGGCAGTGAAAGTGCTGCTTTGCCATGCTCAATGCTGCTTGCCTCACGCCTTTGTTCCAGAGCATCGTTAGGCATTGTATGATAGAAGACTCCGGCAAATCCGCAGAACACATAAGCCGAAATTGTTGAGTAGCTTGCCATGCGGCCTCTTCTGTCAGTTCTCCTTGCCATGAAGGGCAGGTCGTTTAAAAAAAAGAACTCCAGTTTGGTCGATGGTTCAGCAAAAATAGTATTGAAAACATAGCCCCTTTCTTCATTTCGTCCGCCGTCATCGTTGCCGCTCAGCCAACCAATTGATATTCCGGTATTAAGGGAAAAAAGGTGATGAAAATTGTATCTCAGACCGGCGGTAACGGAGGGACGTGTTTGAAGTATTTCCAAATCTCTTATTCCATAAAGGTTGTCATCGTCAGCTGTACCTCCGATATCCCCAAAATAGTTTGCCGTTCCCAGTCCGCCGTAAATTTCATATGGCGTGGCACGCCATTGCTGAGACCACAATGTGGTCATGGTTGCTGAAAAAATTGACAATATCAGCAAAGCTTTTTTTACCATCCGGGTTTATTTAAATTGTAATTCAAAATTAAGCAATTATTTACATTTTTGGTATACGAAAAGAAACGTTTAATGTTATCCTCCATTGGTTATCCTTCATGACGATTAGTTGCGTTTGTCAACTCCCCACATTAGCTTGTTTCTGAGAGTGCTGTAGAAATTGTGTTTTTTAAGGTTCACCAGGTTTATGTAAAAAGGAGCTTTTTTCAGTGTAATTTTTTTGTTGTTTTCAATTTGGGCAGTATTGAAATCCATGGACAGCAAAAAGTTGCTGTGACGTTTGTCAATTTCAAGGGTGATCTCCTTGTTGTCAGGGATAACAACGGGTCTCACCGTGAGGTTATGAGGAGCGATAGGAGAGATTATAAAAACACCCGAATCCGGAGTTATTATCGGTCCGCCCACACTTAAAGAGTAAGCAGTTGAGCCGGTGGGAGTTGATATAATCAATCCGTCAGCCCAGTATGAGTTCAAAAATTCACCGTCCAGATAGGTGTGAATCGAGATCATCCTGGAATCATTTTTTTGAATTGTAACTTCATTTAACCCGTAGTTGAAGTCTCCGAAAACCCCTGCGGGTTCAGGCATTTGAATGAGGCCTCGTTTTTCAATCTCAAATTCTCCTTCTATAATACTTTCAACGGCATCGTTTATTTCTTCTTTTGCAATGCTTGCAAGAAAGCCAAGCTTCCCTGTATTGATCCCGATAATTGGTATTCCTGAATTTCTTACAAGTGAGACACTCTCCAATATTGTTCCGTCACCGCCGATTGATAATACAAAATCTGTATTCTTGTTTAAATCCCCGGAATTTGTAAATGTGCCCTGAGGAAGTGGATCGAAAAGTGCTTTATTTTTTGTATATTTAAGAAAGGGTTCAAAAATATGCACTTCCAGTTGGTGAGACTGAAGCTTTTTAAAGAGCTCCTTTATGTTTTCTGAAAATTCATCAGAAAAGCTTCTTCCGTAAACCGCTATTGTCATTTTCTCTTTACTAGACATTCAGATATCTCATGAATTGTTCGTAACGGTTTTTGTAAAAACTTTCAAGCTCTTCGTCTTCCATGAAGGATGCTTTAATATTGTATTCGTAGCGGAGGAATGTTTGAATTATGGGAGAAAGATCATTTCTGTTTATTTTGAGTGTAACGTTCATTTTGGTGGTATCTTCGCTTGAGGATACATAAATGCTTAGAATTTTTGCATCATTGCTTTCGACAATCTGGGATATCTGACTTAGAGAGTAATCGGTCTGATTCATTTCAAGAACCAGTATTCCCCCCGGGTTTTTCATAGCCAGCAGGTTAGATGAATACTGGAGCAAATCGCTTTGGGTTATCAGTCCCAAGTAGTGCTTATTTTCATTCAAAACCGGGACAACTGACAGATTCAGGCGCGAGGCAATCTCAATCACTTCATATATGTGCTGATCACCGTTGACAAAAGGGCTGAACAGGGAAAGTTTATGATTTCCTATTGGCTCGTCTATCATATTCAGGTCATAAATGTCAGAATCTGATATAAGGCCCAGAAATTCAATATTGTTGACAATGGGAAGATGAGACACCCTGAATGTTTCCATGAGCGTAAGTGCTTTGGAACCTGCATCGGATGTTCTTATCGATGGTATTAAGTCTGATATCAGATCTTTTGCCAGCATAAAACTATAAAAAATAGGTAAATTACTCTTATTTTTGTAAAATCTCAAACGTTGCCATTTATTGTAATAGTATGACCAGATTAAGTGTAAATATAAATAAAATTGCAACATTAAGGAATGCAAGGGGAGGAAATATACCTGATTTACTTAAGGCTGCAGTCAGGTGTCAGGACTTCGGTGCTGAGGGCATAACCGTTCATCCCCGGCCCGATGAAAGACACATTAGGTACAGGGATGTGATTGATCTGAGACCTCTGGTGAGAACAGAATTCAATATTGAAGGCTACCCCTCGTCACAGTTTTTGGACCTGGTACTGGATGTTGTGCCTGAGCAGGTAACATTGGTGCCCGACCCTCCCGATGCTTTGACATCCAACCAGGGCTGGGATACTAAAAAGCACCGGAACTTTTTGAGAGATGTGATTTCCGGTTTGAAAGAGAAGGGGATAAGGAGTTCAATATTTATTGATGCCGATCCGGAAAATATAGAACATGCATCTGATACGGGAACAGACCGTGTGGAGCTTTATACTGAGCCTTATGCTTCTGGTTACATCTGCAACAGGGAAAAAGCAGTTAAGCCTTTTGTGGATGCTGCTGAACTGGCAAGTGAAAATGGACTTGAACTCAATGCAGGTCATGATCTTAATCTTGATAACCTTGGGTTTTTCCGCAAAAACATTCCTGATTTGCTGGAGGTTTCAATCGGCCATGCCCTTATATCAGATTCACTTTATTTCGGACTGGAGAATACGATACAAATGTACCTGAGGCAATTAAAATAACCGGTTTTAACCAAAAATTTTGCCTGTTATGAGCAAACTTTATCCTCTTAAGTTTTATCCTTTATTAAAGGAACGAATTTGGGGAGGGAGCAGGCTGAAAGCCCATCTGGGAAAGTCTTTGCCTGAAAACTCCAGGATAGGAGAAAGCTGGGAAATATCCGGTATTGAAGGAAATTCTTCCGTTGTTTCCAACGGGTTTTTAAGCGGCAACGATCTTAATGAGCTTATTGAAGTATACATGGATGACCTGGTGGGGGAGAAGATCTTCAACAATTATGGAAATGAATTTCCCCTGCTTGTTAAGTTTATTGATGCTTTTAACGACTTGTCAGTTCAGGTTCACCCGGACGACGATCTTGCTTTCAGAAGGCATGGTTCCCGGGGCAAAACAGAGATGTGGTATATACTGGAAGCTGAAAAGGGAGCAAAACTGGTCTCGGGATTCAATAAAGATCTAACACGTGAGGAGTTTAAAACCCGTCTTGAAAATAAAACCCTCTTGGATGTACTGAACAGGGAAAAGGTTGAAAGGGGGGATTTCTTTTTTATACCTTCGGGTAGAATACATGCAATAGGCAAAGGAATATTGCTTGCCGAAATTCAACAGGCCTCGGATGTTACTTACAGGATATATGACTGGGATCGCACTGATGAAGAGGGAAAGCCGCGTACGCTCCATACAGAGCAGGCCCTTGATGCAATTGACTTTAAAAATTACGGGTCTTACAGGACTCCCTATAATGCTAAAAAGAACAGTGTTGCAGAGCTGGCAGATTGTGACTATTTTACTGCCGCTCTTATAAAGTTTGACCGGAATGTTGAAAGGGATTACAATTTGATTGATTCATTTGTTATATATATTTGCACTTGCGGAAATTTTACCGTAAAGTTCAGAGATGGCTCATACTCCTTCGGCAAGGGAGATACTGTGCTTCTCCCTGCAGAGATCAAAAATGTTGACCTGAGGCCTGAAGGAGAGGCTGAAATTCTGGAAGTCTACATAAAATAATTATCTGTTTAAAAAATTTATTGTATGGAAAATTTGAAGGCCGGTATTTCCAAAAAGTTGGAGATTGTTGTAAAGCCGGAAGATACTGCTGTAAAATATGGTTCAGGAATGATAGAAGTTTTTGCTTCACCGGCAATGATAGCCCTTATGGAAAAAACCGCATTGGAGGCCGTAGCGCCGTTCATTCCAGAAGGGAAGAGTACTGTGGGAAGTGAAGTTAATGTTAAGCATGTTAAGCCAACTCCTGTTGGAGGTTCCGTCATTTGTGAGGCCATACTGGAGGAAATGGAAGGGAAGAAGCTGGTTTTCAGGGTTGAAGCCTGGGATAAGGAGGGGCTTATAGGCAAAGGTACTCACAGTCGCTATATTGTAAATACTGAAAAATTCATGGCACAGGTTAACAAGTAAATGTTATGCACGTTGTTAAATCGGCAGTTTTCATTAAAAGCTCCGCGGATGCAAAAGACTGTCCTGACTGTTCTGTGCCTGAGTATGCTTTTACCGGCAGGTCGAATATTGGCAAGTCATCTTTGATTAATATGCTGACAAACAGGAAAAATCTTGCAAAAGCATCATCTGCACCGGGCAAAACAAGACTTATTAACCATTTTTTGATCAACGACAGCTGGTACCTGGTTGACCTGCCGGGATACGGATATGCAAAAACTTCAAAAAAAGAAAGGAAGGGTTTCGGAAAATTAATTGAGCAGTATTTAAAGGAAGCAGCCAATATGGTGTGCCTTTTTTTGCTTATAGACTCCCGCCATTCCCCTCAGCCGGCTGATGTTGCTTTCATTCAATGGCTTGGTGTTAATCAAGTGCCTTTTGTTATAGTTTTTACAAAAATTGATAAACTCTCCTCACAGCAGCTTAATAAAAATGTAAGCCGTTACAGGGAAGAGTTGCATAAAACATGGGAAACGCTGCCCAAAATCTTTTACACTTCATCAATAAAAAGGAAGGGAGCTGAAGATATACTCGATTTTATTGATAAAACCAATAAAACTTTAAGCTAGACAATTTTGGCATTTGGTTATTTAGGGTCTGCTGATTTTCTATAAAATAGAGGTTATACTGTTGATAAACAAGACAATATGTTGATAAAATGAGTGAAAAATGCAAGGAAAAGTGAAGGGTTTATGGTATTTTAGCTTAAAA
>PWHJ01000235.1 GCA_003554865.1 Bacteroidota bacterium
TAATTTTTTCTTTGTATTTTTCATCTGAAAAGTGGTGTTTTTTTGTTTGTGTTATTTGTGTAACGACTTAAATATAAACAAAATACATCACTTTTCCTTGTTTTTATTTTACTTTTTCAAGATACATATTAAAAATCCGGGAAAATTTTATCAGGTAGAAATTTTCAGCTCTCTGGTATTATCATCCAATATCTTTAAAAAAGATCTGACGGTATTTGGCGGAAGCAGTGCTTCCGCTTTCTCCGGCCACTCGATAAAACATTTTCGCCCGGAATAAAAATAATCCTCATAGCCCAGATCAAACACCTCTTCTACACTCTCTACACGAAAAAAATCAAAGTGATAAATAACTGTATGGTTGTTTTTTGTATTGTATTCATTAACCAGGGAAAAACTCGGACTTGTAACATTATTTTCAGCTCCCATCAGCTTGCAAACCTCTTTGATGAAAGTTGTCTTACCCGAGCCCATCTCCCCGTAGAAAGCAAAAATTGTGTATGAACCGGTAAACTCAATAAATTTGGCAGCAACCTCATCTATATTTTCAAGATCAAATCTGAACCTATTCTTCATACTCATCACGGAAAAACATAAGATAATTTTCAATGTTTTTTTCATCCATAAAAACAGGGTAATTGGAGGCAGATATTACAAATGAAGCAGGAGTGGTTATACCGGTTTCTTTCAGCACATCAGGGCTTGATCTGAAATTTTGAAGATAATCCATTGCCACTTCCCTGTTTTCCAGACCTCTTACAACCAGGAGTCTTTGACGGGAGCTGAACTCCTGTCCTGCAACTTCCAGATCAAGACGGGGGAAGTGATCAACATTGAAATTGATAATATTGAAAGTCATTCTATTAACCAGCTCCTCCCTGTTTTCAATTACCAAAATAAAAAAGTGATCTTCTCTCTCTCCCGTTTCAAATTCAGTGCCCCCCACAGCAAGATCCAAACGCCCGGCAAAATCAGGATAGTCTCTGTCAAGATACTCAATTAAATCTCCTGCATTTTCACTCAATTCTGTTTCCGGATATTTATTGACATATTCTCTCAGATCATATTTTAACTCAGAGATATTTCCCGATAAGCCGGCAGCAGATAAAATTTCAAGATATTCAAAAAGGGGCATCAGGGTGGTTTCTCCAAACTTTTCCCTTGCATTATCAGCTCTTTTAATTACACTTTCATATTCCTGATCCAAAAACAAACCCCTTGTCTGTTCATAATATATCTCAGCCTCCTGATGTACCTGGTTGATCTCATCCAGATATTCGGGATTTTTAACAATTGCTGCATATCGGCTTTCCGGATACCGGTTAATCAAAAGATCTTTATACTCACCGGCGCGGGCAGGATCATTCAGCCGGCCGTAAAGCTTATACAACCGGTAACAAAGAGAGGGTATGCTGGTTTTGGAGGGATAGCGCTCAATGAATTCCTCCAATGCCTTTGCAGCATTGAGATAATCATTTAAATGCTCGGCATAAACGCTGCTCATTCCGATCAAAGCATTTTGAATATTTCTGTGTGAGAGATCAATATCCTCCTCAGTAAATGGAATATCCTGAAGGTAAATCTGACGAACCTCAGGAGCATCAGCAAGCACGGCCTCTTCTGTTTTTTGCTCTACCTCAGCATCTTCCGGTTCACTTCCCCCGGAGACTGTTTCCTGGTGACCGCTTCTGCGCCAATTATCCTCGAGGTTTCTTGATCCCCATACAGCCTGGAATTCAGCTTTTCCGAATGTGACAGCCGGGCGGTTATAAAAATACCATTGCCCGTCTACTGTTCTTTCAGCCTGAAGCCGGAATGACTGCAACTCTCTTGCACTTTTGTTTCCTTCGCCGCCGGAACCTTGTTCATTCATTGGCTCTTGAGGGTTTTCCTCTCCTGCGGCTGCAATAATTTCATCGATTCTGTAATTGAGTTCCTTTTCCGGCAACTGAGCAAGATACTGGAGGCTGTCCTCCAATTCAACACTATTGATATACCCGGTAAGCTCTGTAAGTACGCCCGCTTTTTCGGCAATATCCGCGTATCCCGGAATACCCGGATCCATAAACATAACAGTACTGTCATAATATGCCTGGGCTTTTATATAATCTTTGTTATCCAGATAAATTCCGGCAATGGTCTCATATGCCACAGCTTTTTGTGAGGAGCTCCCACCGGCAAAAGCCGATGAAAGCCTGAACATTTCCAAAGCCTTTTCTTCATCGCCTTCCTGATCATATAAAATGCCAAGAGCATAATATATCTGGTCTTTGTAGTCCTCATTCTTCGGGTCCTCAAGCATACCATAAAGATCGCCCTGAAGAGCCTCGTTTTCAAGACTTCCTGAAGGATATGCCCCGGCCAGCCCAATTTGGGCTTTGAGAACCATCTCGTAACCAGGATCCATAGCCACTACTTTTTCAAAATATCTTGCGGCTTCTTCAGTATATTCGGCAAATTTATTTATCTGCCCCAGTATAAATATATATCTTTTCCTCTCATCTGCGGACGGATTAAAATCCAAAGCCTTTTCAAGGTAAGCAACAGCTTTTTCGTTACTTCCCTGCTTTATAAAATGGTCAGCAAAAGTTGCATTAAGCTCACCTTGGAGATTAGAGGGAAAATCGGAATTTTCATCCATATCTTCCAGAATTATTCCGGCTTCTCTGAAATTTCCCAGTTTATTATAGCTTCTTGCTAGCCACAACATAGCTTCAAAACCAACAGAAGCATAATCATACTCGAACGCCGCAAAACGGAATGACTCTGCGGCAAATTCAAAATCATGCATATAAAAATAAGCCTTCCCCATAAGCATATAGCTTTCAGGAACCCATCTGTTATATTCACGCCTGTTATAAAATTCGGCATCCCTGGTAAAAATCCTACCATACTCGCGGGGCCTGGCCGTTATGGATTTGTTGGAGATAATCTTGTTCGCCTTAGCTACAGCTCTCTCCATCTCCGGTTGGACACTTAATGCTAATTCCGGATCTGTTTGGGTAAAAACCGGCAATATTCTGGAATAATCGTAACGATACTGACTGTTGATCTTTCCTAATCCCCGATCAAAACTTTGTCTGGCATTGAAAAAAGTGTTGTATTTAGAGGTTATCTGATGGTAAGTTCTGGTCAACAATGTATTTTCCTGAACTGAACAACTTGCCAATAAAGCGGCAGTGAAAATCAAAACAACAATATTTAAAAAAATTGCTCTCACCTGTTGCTACCTGGATTAATAGCGGAATTTTATATTATAAAAATTGAGACTGTTAAAGGCTTACAAACAGCAAAATTATTCTTTTAAATTATCAATTTTATATTACGAAAATAAGCCTTTCAAGGTTCCCGCTTCAAATAAAAAAGTAAAGGCTGTCTGATTTTCTAATTGACGAATCGGGGGAAAGGAGGGAAAAGGTCGGGATTTTATCTTCTTTGAACCGTCAATTATATTACTCAGACAACCTTTACAACTTTTTAAACGTAAGTTATCCTATATTTAGTATTATTGTTCGGCAACAACTTCAACAATTTCCGGATTATCAAGTTTTACGGCCTGTTCGACTCCGGCTTTAAGGGTTTGCATACTATAGGGGCACCCGTGACATGCACCGGTTAACCTTACTTTTAAAATATAATCATCGGTCAGGTCAACAACTTCTATATCACCACCATCAGCCTGAAGATAAGGCCTGACATTGTTAAGTGTTGTATCAATTCTTTTAAGCAAGTCTTCTTTTTTTGTTTTTTCCATAACTGAGCATTTTAATGTTATTCAAAGGTTCTTGTTTATTGCAGTCCTGACTAATCTGAAAAATCAAACCCGCCTGCACCTTATTTAAATTTAATTTAATTAAATATATAACGTTTTATGCTTTCATTTATTATCAGCGGGCATTGTCAGGCTTCCCCCTTCTTTTGGCACTTCATGCCGGAATATTCAAAGTTCCGATGCAGGATCCCAAAACCTGTTTTTAAAATTCACCACCCGATCGTTTTCTACCTTGACCCCTTCATTTTCCAGAAGCTGAGACATTGCTGAAGGTGTGCCAAAGTGGTGCTTCCCGGTTAGCATACCGTTACGGTTCAGCACTCTGTGAGCCGGCACAAAGCCGGAGTGTGAAAATGAGCTGTTCAAAGCCCAGCCGACCATCCTGGCTGAGTTGCCGCTGCCAAGATACCTGGCAATAGCACCATAAGTGGTTACACGACCTTGGGGAATAAGAGAGGTTACTTCATAAACACGAGTAAAAAAATTCTTTTCATCGCTTTTTTCATTTTCCATCCCTTTCAATATTTACTATTTCTCCCTGCCGGGGCATGGCAAATTTAATGTAATGGATTTTTTTGCCTTCCGATAAATGCATATTTTCATAAAATGTCTTAATAAAAAGGGCCTCCTCATCCAGATCAGAGTTATAGAGATCACCTGTTGAGGCCAAAAGGGGAAGGCCGTTATAATTTATTACCTCAAGTGTATAATGGTACATTTCAAAAGAATCTGTTTTAAGATGAATATACCCTCCCGTTTTCAAAAACGATGTATACATGTTGAGAAACCTTGGCGAAGTAAGTCTTTTTTTTGGCTTTTTTAACTGAGGATCAGGAAAAGGAAGCCATATTTCAGATACCTCACCGGGGGCGAAAAAGGAAGTTATAAATTCTATCCGCGTCCTTAAAAAACCAACATTTTTTAGGGAGCGCTGATTAACATAGCTTGCTCCCTTCCACATTCTGGCCCCTTTAATGTCTATACCCAGAAAATTCACATCAGGATATTTTTCAGCAAGCCCAACTGTATATTCTCCTTTACCGCAACCCAGCTCCAAAACTATAGGATTTTCATTGAAGTAAAATTCTTCATTCCATTTCCCGTAAAGAGGATGCTTTTTATTGAAAACCTCCGATAATGCTGGCTGTATCACATGAGAATATGTTCCGAGTTCGGCAAACCTGGTAAGTTTATTTTTTGCCACAGTTATAACCTTTAAAGAGAGTTTCAGTCGGTTACTTTTTCAATACGAATACCCACATCTTTTATGCCCGGAAGGTCTTCCAGACGCATAGCCTGCTCAACTTCAATTTTATATATCCCCTCTTCAGCAAAACGAACGTGCTTTCTGTAAGGAAAACGGTTCTGCCACACACTGCCAAACCCTTTTCCCCTCCATTGACCCGAAGGATCTGCAAGTATGCATTCAACCGTATCACGCATATAAGCACCTCCGGGCGCAGTGGTGGTCACAAACAAATAAAGGTTGCTTTTAGGGTATTTGCCGGTATTGCGTACATTAATATACACATTGTAAGGCTGGAGGGTATCGCCAATTTCAGTCCGGAATTCGGCAATATTGTGACGATTCCACTTGCCGTCGGGTATTGCTATATTTTCTTCATATGCGACATCTTGATCACATGAAACAAATAATATTACCAAACAGGCGCAAAATAATTTGAGTTTTAACAAATCATACATTTACTTATTCCTCTTGTTGAGATTTAGCTAATGAACCGGCGTATCAAGGCGGTTTACACAAAATCTGAAAATTTTTCTTAATATAAATAGTTAAATATTACTTTTTGTTTTTGTTTTTTTTCTTTTTCCTTTTTGACTGGCCTGTTTTCCTTTCATCGAACCTTGTTATACTCTCCTCAGCCGGGAGCTCATTGTCGCTTTTAACCCCAAGCCTTGATTTCTCCTTCTCCCCTTCAAGCCTTTTAGGTTTTTTCCCTGCCTGGTTCATTTCAATAATTTCATCCACCCTCTCAAGTGAAACAGGTATAAGATTGAGGGTTGAGTCCGGCTCATAAGAATACCAGATGATTTTTTTATAAACATCGGCTTTTATAAAATGGGCATCCCCCTCTTCAGTTTGCAATACTTGTGAATCATCCGGGAAATCTTTCTTGGCATCCCTGTAGCCGGAAACTTCATAGTTGATACAACATTTCAGCTTACTGCACTGGCCTGCAAGTTTTTGAGGATTCAGGGATATCTCTTGCAACCTGGCGGCATTACTTGTAACGGAAATAAAATTTGTAAGCCAAGAACTGCAGCAAAGCTCCCTGCCGCAAGAACCTATTCCGCCAATGCGGCCGGCCTCCTGACGGGCGCCAATCTGACGCATCTCTATTCTTACCTTGAACTTGTCGGCCAGTACCTTTATAAGCTCGCGGAAATCAACCCTCTCTTCTGCAATGTAATAGAAAATAGCCTTGGTTTTGTCTCCCTGATATTCAACATCACCGATTTTCATATTAAGCTCCAAAGATTCGGCTATCTTTCTGGCTTCCAGCATAGTTGGTCTTTCAAGGGAGGTGGCCTCCTTCCACTTTTCAATATCGGCAGTTTTTGCCTTCCTGTATATTTTTTTAAACTCCTGCTCTTTGGGGTTAATCCCATACTTGATCATTTGCCGGTAAACCAGCTCACCTTTGAGTGAAACCTCTCCAATATCATGGCCGGGAGATGCCTCAACTGCAACAATATCACCAGTCTGTAAATGAAGCTTGTTCACATTGTAATAAAAACCCTTTCGGGTATTTTTAAACCTGATCTCAACTATATCGCAATCTACCGGAGCCTCAGGCAATCCGGAAAGCCAGTCATATACATTTAAACTCCTGTACGTGCAGTGGTTACTGCAGCCATGCTCCCTTTTTTCGTTCAGTGACGGACAACCCCGGCAAATCGTCTCCACATTGTATATTGTTCCGTTTTCTGACATATTCAAAACTCTGTTTTTTTCTTTCTTACCTACTCACACCTACAAAATTAGGAAATAATTAAGCTTTCAACAATCTGGTTATTTTTAAAACCATGTCAAAGAGCACAATTTTATCATATGCATTGTTTTCTATGTGTACACATGCCTTGTTCAACTCTTCGGCAATTGGCAAAACATTGCCGGTATTGACAAATCTTGAAAAATTAGCTGAAAAATCCTTCTCTTTTGATGAGAGGTATACTATATCATTTGCTTTAAGGTTCAGCATAAAATTTTCACGTATCATTCTGATTGCATACTGTAAAAAATGTTTTTGGGTTTCACGGCCAAGTGTTGCCATCTCATCCACCCAGTCTCTCAAACCAGCAATATCCACTGCATAACATAAACGCATAATTTTTACAAAATTGTTGAAAAAAAATTCATTTTCTTCATTGGTTTCAATAAAAGATAAAGCTTTCTGATAATCACCGTCAGCAATATGAGCTATATTGTCAATTTCATGCTGGTCTGCAAGTCCCAAACGCTCCTTCAGGGCTGCTGCCATACTGTTTTTGTCAATCCTGGGTATTTTCACTATCTGCGTACGCGATACTATTGTTGGCAACATTTGCGCGGTATCATCAGTAACGAGGTGAAACAATGTATTTGAGGGAGGTTCCTCAAGGATTTTCAACAATTTATTGGCAGCCGTATTATTCATCTTTTCCGGTCTCCACACTATCATTATTTTATAAGGAGATTCAAAAGTCTTCAAAGACAACTTTTGAATTATCTGCCTGCTTTCATTTTGACTTATAGCCCCCTGTTTGTTATCAATCCCTATTTTTTCATACCATTGAAAAGGCTTAATATAAGGGCTTTCAATAAGGCATTCACGCCACTGGGAGATAAAATCATCACTCACAGCCTCCTTTTCTTTCCTTTTGGCATGCCTGTCACTTTCATTTTTTGCATCAGAGGCATCCTTAGTTTTCTTAACAACCGCAACAGGGTAAACGAAATGAAGGTCAGGGTGCTGTAATTTTTCAAATTTTCTGCAAGATCTGCAGCAACCACAGGAGTCACCATTACGCCTGTCCTCACAACAAACAAATTGCGCAAAAGCAATTGCAAGAGCCAGGCTGCCGTAGCCTTCGCTGCCAAAAAACATCTGTGCATGACCTATTCTTTGGTCAGTTACAAGCTGTGTCAGCTTGTTTTTGATCTCCCGCTGACCTATGATCTCTTTGAAAAGCATTAAATAGTGTGGAAGTTTTCAGAATTTATAATGAACAACAAAGGTAATTAAAAAAATTGTTTATAGTTTTGTGTTAAACAAGTCCTGGAAGGACGTGAAGAGTTTTTATTTCTTACTCTGCTTCAACACAATAAGACGCTGCCAGACCTATACGAGCATGTTAAATAATTGCTTATTTTTGGCAGCCATTTTATTTTCACTAATTAATAAAATCTTTAACCGAATTTAGAAATGAAGAGCATTAACAATTACGATTTTTCCGGAAAACGGGCTTTAGTGAGAGTAGACTTCAATGTCCCGCTAAATGAAAAAAATGAGATTACCGACGATAACCGTATACGGGCTGCTATACCGACAATTAAAAAAATTGTAGATACAGGTGGTTCTGCAGTTATTATGTCGCATCTGGGCAGGCCAAAGGAATATAAGGAAAAATACTCCCTTAAGCACATAGTGCCCCACCTTTCAAAATTAACCGGTAAAAACGTGAAATTTGCCCCCGAATGCATAGGGGAGGAAACTTTTAACATGGCAAAGGAACTGAAGCCCGGTGAAATAATGCTGCTCGAAAACCTCAGATTCTTTAAAGAAGAGACTCAAGGCAACAGGGAATTTGCAAAAAAACTTGCCGGGCTGGGAGATATATTTGTTAATGACGCTTTTGGTACGGCTCACCGTGCCCATGCCTCCACAGCATGTGTTGCAGAGTGTTTTGAAGAGGAAAAAATGTTCGGTTATCTGATGGAAAAAGAACTCAAAAGCATGGATAAAGTGCTTAACAGAGCGGAAAAACCATTCTCGGCCATTATTGGAGGCGCAAAAGTATCCGAAAAAATCCTGGTCATAGAAAAACTTCTCAACCAGGTGGACAATCTTCTGATAGGAGGCGGAATGGCATACACCTTTGTAAAAGCAAAGGGAGGGGAAACCGGCTCCTCTGCCACTGAAGATGAAAGGCTTGAAATTGCTGAAAATCTGGTTTCTTTTGCGGAAAAAAAAGGTGTTAACCTGGTGCTTCCTGTTGACAATGTTATAGCCGACAAATTTGACAATGATGCCAACACTAAGGAGACCCCCATTGATAAAATCCCCGTGGGATGGATGGGACTAGACATTGGCACAGAATCGGTTGAACTGTTCACCTCGGTTATAAAAAACTCAAAAACAATCCTCTGGAACGGTCCCCTTGGTGTATTTGAAATGCCGAAATTTGAGAAGGGAACCGTAAGTATAGCAAAAGCAATAGCTGAGGCTACCACAAACGGCGCCTTCAGCCTCGTAGGAGGCGGAGATGTGGTAGGTGCAATAAAAAAATACAACCTCCAAGACCAGGTAAGTTTCATATCCACCGGAGGGGGGGCAATGCTGGAATATATGGAAGGCAAAGAACTGCCGGGCATAGAGGCTATCCGGGGCAACAAGATAAACCACTAAAAAATTTTGCATTTTCCCATTACAGCAGGCATTGTTCAGCCTGGGCTTTCCCCGGTCAATGCCTTTAGGCGTTCTATCTGTTTCTGCTTGTTGACCTCTCTGAGTTTTCTTGCCGTTTCAGTATAATACTGATGTTTGCTGATAAATTTTATTTGGAGCTTATTCCACTCTTCAAGCGAGCCAACCTTGTTTTGTTCTTTCATTTCATTGAAAAGTGAATTGGAGACCGGTATGAAATCACTTCTTCCAAGATAATCAAGATCTGCGTCACAAATGATCTTCTCCAGTAAATTGACAGGTGATGGAGGCATTTTGGTTGCCATTATAAGCTCCTCAACAACGTCAAGTTCTTCACTTGAATAGCCATAAGCCGGCAAAAATTCCCTTGCCAGCTCCACACTCACCTCTTCGTGGCAGTCATATGATCTGATATGACCTGCATCGTGAAACAAAGCTGCTGTTTTCAAAAGAAGGATCTCCCGGTCAGAGATACCCTCGGCCAGTCCGATAAGCTCAACCTCGGTGACCACATCAATAGTATGTTTTACATTATGGTAATAAAGATTATCAGGCAAACCCTTCTCCATCCTGTCCAGAACCGCCTCCTGAATATCTGTAAAGTAAATTAACCTGAGTTTGGTTGTAAAATTTACATCGGGAACCGCCCCGGAATTCCCCTCAGACAATTCCGGTCTGATGGCTGTAATATAATAGACGGTAAGTTCATCGGTATATTTTACAGGCATTTTTCCGTTAAAATCACATAGAAAAAACTCCTTCACAAATTCATAAGTATTTGCTGAAACACCTATTTTACCCGGAAAAGAGACTGAACCGATTCTGCTTGCCACATTAACGGAATCACCCTTAAGCTCGGTGACTTTCTTCATATTGCCTGATAAAACAGCTGTAACCGGGCCGGTATGTATCCCCATACTTAAGTCCCAAATAAAGGGGCTATGTGACTCTGCCCTGCGCTCTCTGAAATACTGCATCATCTCATAAGCAGCCAAAACAACCTCAACAGGGTTGGTAGAATTTTTTACCGGCACTCCTCCGGTATATAAACAGGTATCACCTATGGTTTTAATTTTATGCATTTTATATTTACGGGCGATAGCATCAAAATTAAATATAAGACTGTCCAGCTCATCAGCAAATTTTCGTGAATCATCCAATTTGGGTATATTGGAGAATCCCCTTATATCCAGATACAAAACGGTTGCCATTTGAAATTTGAGCATTTTTGATTTAGTTGCCCCCTCCCCTTTTTTAACCTTGACATTGTCTTTTTCATACCCCTCTATTTGCTTCAGCAATTCGCGGTTCCGGCTGCTCAGCACCTGAATTTGCCGGTTCAGCTTTTGATTGTGTTTTACCAGACCGGCAATCCGTTTTATCAGTTCCCCGATTTTGTCTTTTTTTGTTGCCATATTATATCAAAGCATAAAATCCATACCATTACATTACATTAATATAAAGAAAATGGTTGCATAATGACTCATTTTTTTATTATCACAAATTAAAATTCCGGTACCTCCACGGGTATCACTGAACAACATTTCACTTATCAAACATTTTATGCCCCTTTAACATTAACTAAATAAGTAACCCTGGTGGAGATTAAAAGAGAATAATATTAATCTCGGCAAAACAAATAATTCAAGTTAAATTAGCATTGAGAAAACTAACCTATTTTACAGGGATCTTTAATCCCATACCATATAGCCTTTATAAAAATTAAAATGAAACAAAGGTCTGCTCTTAAAGAAAATATATTTGCTGTTAAATCCGAAAAAGAGTTTTCGGAGCTTGCCATGTCAATATTTTCCTACCAGTCCCGCGAAAATTCCATTTACAGACAATATATGGAGGCTTTGGGAGTTTCTCCCCGCCATATTAAAGAAATCAGGCAAATACCTTTTCTTCCTGTATCCTTTTATAAAACGCACAAAGTTGTTAGCGGCGAAGCAGTTGCCGAAGCTGTATTTTACACAAGCGGTACCACAGGAACAGACCCGGGCAGGCACTATGTCAGAAGCCTGGATCTTTATGAAAAGAGTATTCGTAAAAGTTTTGAAATTTTTTACGGCAGCATATCCGGTTACTTGATAATAGCCCTTATCCCAGTCAGGGGGAACATACAAAATTCATCACTTCTATATATGGTCTCAAGGCTTATTGAATGGAGCGGAAATATTCTGAGCGGTTTTTACCATGAACAAATGGGCAGGCTCGTTTCCCTGCTGAAGACTCCTGAAGTAAAAAAACAAAAAAAAATACTGATTGGAGTAAGCTCTGCATTGCTTGATTTTGCAGAGAGTTTCGATTATCCCCTGGAAAATGCTATAGTTATGGAAACAGGTGGAATGAAAGGAAAAAGGAAAGAGCTGACAAGAGAGGAGCTGCATGGGATACTTAAAAAAAAGCTGAGAGTGGAAAGGGTTCATTCCGAATATGGTATGGCCGAGCTTTTAACTCAGGCTTATTCAAAAGAGAGGGGGCAATTTAGTTGCCCCCCCTGGATGAAGATAATGATCCGTGATATATACGATCCTTTCGATTTTGTAGCTGAAGGAAAAAGCGGCGCCATAAATATAATTGATCTTGCAAATATTGATTCATGTGCTTTCCTTGAAACATCCGACCTTGGCAAAATTTCCCCTGAAGGTTTTTTTGAAGTGCTCGGACGATTCGACCACAGCGACATACGTGGTTGCAACCTGCTTGCGGAATAAACTCCACTGGAAATTCAAGTACAAAGCATTACAATCCAAGCTTTGTTCTGATGGCCGGAGGAATTGCATTTTTATGGACCATTATGGCGATTGTCTTTTTCATAACATAAGGCTCCGACATATACAGAAATCCGTCCAGTTCGTTGCTGTCTTCACCGTATGAATTCTTGGTAAGATAATAAAGCGCCCCTTCCTGGTCTGTTGCGGTTCCTGTTATATGCATCAGATGGTCGTCGGTTGTGGAGAAATTATCAAATGATTCCTGCCTGCTCTCCTGGGTAACACTCTTTTCTTCCTGTGGAGTCTCAAACAGCTCCTCTCGCTCCTGTTCGGTTCGCTCATCCCATGTTTTTTTTGGCAACAAAGCCAGACCGTTTCTGTGAGAAAAGGTGCGCTCGCTCACATCTCCGTCCCATGCAATGGTAAAGCCGTTCGAAAGCGCATAATTCATAACCTCCATCAGCTCCTCGAGAGGCAGGTTATAGTAAAGTGCATGAGCCCAGTTATCAGGAACTTCCAGCACAAATTTTTCGTGGAAAGGATGATGGTTAAATGAGGTAAGCTCTACATAATCATCCGGATTAAAGCCCATTTCAGACATAAAGCTTTCGGGAGAATAAATCAGGCCATTGTAGGAAAACTCCTCAGGCACTTCACCCAAATAAGCATCCAGAATCGACTCATAAGCTTCAGGCCAGGCCTCGGTTAAAACAGTGCTCCTTCTTTTTAGAACTCCTTCCAGAAACCCGTCGAGAACAGCCGCCAGCTCACCATGATTGTGTTTGTCCATTCCGTATTCCAACCCCTGATAAACTTCATCGGGAACAAAACCATTTTCAGCTGCAACTTTCATAACATCGTGAGAGAGGCTACCCTGCCAGAAATTTACATTTCCGTGAAAGCGTACATATCTGTCGGCCTTTTCAGGGTAGACATAACGCACAAAAAACATTTCCGAAATATCATGCTCTCCCTTTCCCATTCTGATCAGCTCCGATTCAATGAAAGAGACCGTGGCAAAACTCCAGCATGTTCCAGTACGCGCCTGATTTTTAGCAGGAAGTACAGGCAGGTCTATATCCCGGGTAAATACGTAATCCTTAACAGTTTCCGTTTTAGAAGCCTCCGGGCTTTTAAAAGCGGATAATGAAACGGACAGCATTAAAGCAACAACAGCAAAAAGGGTGAATTTTCTCTTTTTCATTGTTATATTTTTTTGGTTTACAGGTATACCCAGGTATACGCTTACCGAAGCAAGGGGTAAAAAGCATTTTCCGTATGATCAACAGTGTAACGGTCACCTGTTTCACCGGCATGAAAAACAACGGTTACAATATCAAATCTCACCTCCATGTTTACTTTCCCGCGCCTTATATATGCATTGGCGGCTTTTATGAGAAACCCCTGCTTTTTTTTGTTTACTGCATTAATGGGAGCTTCCAGATAATCGGAATGGCGTGTTTTAACTTCCACAATTATCAGCTCAATCTCCCTTGCAGCAATTATATCTATCTCATATTGACCGTTGCGCCAGTTTCTTTCAAGTATGCTATACCCCTTGCCTTCGAGATATTTTTCAGCTATCTCTTCACCCTTTTGGCCTGTTTTGTTGTGCCTGCCCATTATGGCTTAATAGCGATAATGGTCCGGCTTATAAGGTCCTTCAACGGGTACTCCGATATATTCTGCCTGCTCGGGAGACATCTTTGTCAGTTTAACCCCAATCTGGTCGAGATGGAGGAGCGCAACCTCTTCGTCAAGATGCTTGGGCAGAACATAAACATCCAGCTCATGGTCCTTTTTCCACAGATCAAGCTGTGCAAGCACCTGGTTGGTAAATGAGTTACTCATCACAAATGATGGGTGACCGGTAGCACAGCCCAAATTCACAAGGCGCCCTTCGGCCAGCAAAATAATGGAATGGCCGTCCGGGAAAACATATTTGTCAACCTGGGGTTTGATGTTTATTTTTTCCACCCCTTTGGTCTGCTCCAGTTTCTCAACCTGTATCTCATTATCAAAATGACCTATATTGCAGACGATCGACTGGTCTTTCATCTTTTTCATATGCTCCACGGTAATCACATCCTTATTACCTGTGGCTGTAACAAAAATGTTTCCCTCTTCCAGGGCATCTTCAACTGTTTTTACTTCAAAGCCTTCCATGGCGGCCTGCAGGGCACATATCGGATCTATTTCGGTAACGATAACACGGGCTCCGTAAGCTCTGACAGAACGTGCAGAACCTTTACCCACATCCCCGAAACCGAGAACCACTACAACCTTGCCGGCAAGCATTATATCAGTGGCACGCTTTATTCCGTCAGCCAAAGATTCCCTGCAACCGTAAAGATTGTCGAATTTCGACTTAGTTACCGAATCGTTCACATTTATACAAGGGAAAAGAAGCTCTCCCGACTTTTTCATTTGATAAAGCCTGTTAACTCCGGTGGTTGTCTCTTCCGATACTCCCCTTATATCTTTCACTATCCTGTGCCACTTACCGTTGTCAACCTCCAGGTACTCTTTCATCAAACCAATAAATTCAGATTCCTCTTCACTGCCGGGGGCAACATCAAGCACAGAGGAGTCTTCTTCCGCTTTATAACCTTTATGAAGCATCAATGTAGCATCACCCCCATCATCAACTATAAGGTTGGGGCCTTTGCCACCCGGGAAGGAAAGAGCCTGGGCAATACACCACCAGTACTCGCGAAGGGTCTCACCTTTCCATGCAAATACAGGCACTCCCCTTTTAGCCATTGCAGCAGCCGCATGATCCTGGGTAGAAAAAATATTGCAGCTTGCCCAGCGCACATCAGCGCCCAGCTCCACCAAAGTTTCAATCAGCACAGCCGTCTGTATGGTCATATGAAGCGAACCGGTGATCCGGGCACCCTTGAGCGGTTTTTCCTTTGAATACTTCTCACGCACCGACATCAAACCGGGCATCTCCTTTTCAGCAAGTTCAATTTCTTTTCTTCCCCAGTCTGCCAAAGAAATGTCTTTAATTTTATATGGCAGATCATCTACTAATAATTCACTCATACTAAAAATGTTTTAAGTTTATTTTTTAAACATGTCATTTACAGGAAAGCAAAAATAA
Source organism: Bacteroidota bacterium (assembly GCA_003554865.1). Lineage (GTDB taxonomy): Bacteria > Bacteroidota > Bacteroidia > Bacteroidales > PUMT01 > PUMT01. Next base: position 15,244 of record PWHJ01000235.1, read on the forward strand.
CATTTAATTCCCAAAAAAAAAAACGTTCTTAACCTGCTGAATTTCTCATTGTTGCAATACTATGACCAATCAGTGCTGCAAGCTGACTTTTATAGAGCTCAACAATTTACTGCTTTCCCCTGCGATAGTCTGCCAAAATTTCCCTTACCTGCTTCTTGTCTTTAGCAAGCTGATCCCCCAACTCTTTTAACCCGGAAAAACTTCTCTCGCAGCGAACCCGATCTATAAATCTTACCCGGAGCCCGCGGTCATAAACATCTTCGCCAAAATCCAGTATATGAACCTCCAGATTCTTCCCTCCATTTTTTTTACTGTTAAAAGTAGGCCGGTATCCGATATTCATCATCCCTTCATAAATCTTCTCTTCAAATGCCACTTCCACGGCATAAACCCCGGTTGCAGGTACAAGTTTAAGAGGATTCCCGACTTGCATATTGGCAGTTGGAAATCCTATTTTGCGACCAATCCTTTCCCCGCTTACTATTTTGCCTGAAAGTGAATATGGATAACCAAGCTGTCTGGATGCAAGCTTAACATCGCCGGAAAAAAGTGCATCCCGTATTGACGAGGAACTTATACGTTCGTTTTTGTAGAATACAGGGTCCACTTGCTCAAGTGTAAACCCGTAAAGGCGTGAACACTCTTTCATATTCTCATAACTTCCAAGGCGGCCACGTCCGATATGGTGATCGAATCCAAAAACCAGATGATTCAATCCCAGCCCGTCAATAAGATAGCTTTTCACAAACTCACACGCACTAAGTCGCGATAGCTCACTTGTAAAGGGAGCTACTGCAAGATGTTTGACTCCCAGGGATTCGAGCCGCTCCTTTTTTTCCTCCAAAGTGGAGAGAAGCTTCAGTTTTTCTGTAGCACCGCCAAGTACGATACGCGGATGCGGCCAGAATGTAACAATCACACCTTCACCACCTAACGCGGCGGCTCTTTCAAGAACGGTCTCCACAACAACTGCGTGCCCCTTGTGAACCCCGTCAAACACACCGATTGTAACAACAGGGTTTTTCAATCCTTCAATTCCGGTTCCTTTGTAAACTCTCAAAACTGTGTTATTACAGGTTTAAAAAAACTTCGAATATACAAACTAACCTGAGAAGATCGGGCAACAAGGAACATTTTATTTACCACCTGGAAAATCAGGTTGCGAAGGGTTAAAGTATCGTCTCAGCCATTTATTGGCAAGTATAAAAATCAAAATAATCAAACCCCATTGAAGTACCAATGTGCCGGTGCTCGAAACCTGAAAAGGATTCCACCAGTTATCCGGGTACCATTCGATCGACTGGTATATCCACCACCCCAGAATTGTTAAAATAATCACAGGATTGAGATAAATGCAAACATTGTACCACCGCCCGATCTTCATTATAGCTCCCTCGTGGTTAATATGTTTTGTTCGCACCTTCTCAACACCATATTTCATAATGGCGATTGCAGTGAAAATACCACTGATGAGAAGAGCTACTCCCCAAACAAAATCCTGATTGTCGAGAAAATTGAGACTGTAAGCTGACGGGATACCACAAATAAAACCTGCAATAACCGTGTAGACGGCCGCTTTTTTCCTGTTCCACCCGGCAGTAACAAGGTTGGCCACACCTACCTGAACCATCGAAAGCAATGAGGAAATACCGGCAAAAGCAAGGCCAAGAAAAAAGACTATTGATATGAAAACACCACCGGGCATAGTGGTAAACAATTCGGACATGTAGATAAACGTTAGTCCCGCGTTATCAGCAGCCAAAGCCTCATTGGCATAATCCAGGGTCGGGGCCTGGGCAAATACGGTGGGAACAATTGCCAATCCCGCCACTATGGCTATGGCTATATCTGAATAAGCAACAACAAACATACTGCTGCCCACATCATCTTTTGGTTTGCTGTATATTGAATAGGTCATAAGCAGCGCCCAGCCCGCGCCGGTCGACCAGGCAGCCTGGGTAAACGCTTCCAGCCAGGTTCTGGGGTTTACCATATATTCCATATCAAAATGGAAAAGGTATTCTATCCCCTTACCGGCACCTGGCAGAGTGACAGCCCTTACAGCCCCTATCACCAGAAGCACGGCCAGAAGGGGAAGGAATATTTTTGTATAACGCTCGATCCCTTTTGTAACACCCTGATAAACAACAAAAAAAGCTGCAAGCATTGCAAGAAAATGGTAAAAAATTGTTTCTGCCGGATTTGTGGTAAAAGACTCCCATAATGCAAGGGTGTCAACCCCGGGAGTAAACTTACCCTGTATTGCAAAAATCACATATTTTATAGTCCACCCGGTCACCACCGAATAATAAAACATAATTGCAATGCAGACAAATCCCATCCAGGCACCTACCCATGAAAAATTCTTCCCCATAAAATCCCCGTAAGAGCCTACGGTTCCCTTTCTTCCTTTGCGCCCGATAACCATTTCAGACATAAGCAGGGGAATTGAACAAACAAGTACAGCTATAAGCAAAATAATTAAAAAGGTGCCCCCGCCGTTTGCAGCGGCAACCCTTGGAAAGCGCCAAATATTACCTGTGCCGACAGCCATGGCGATAGAAGCAATAATAAACCCCACGCGGCTGCTGAAAAACTGTTGTTTCTCCATAAAGGAATTTTTTGGTTAAAAAATTGTGATTATTTATGAATGTATTCGAGAGATCAATTTATAAAAATCATTCACTGTCAAAATACCATGAAGATTCAAAATCTTCCGGCAATTTCCGATCCTTTAGCAGTGCCCTGAGCAGTTCCACAGGCAGGTTGTTCTCCCGGATAATACGGTCATGAAACTCTTTCTTACTCATTTGACCGGAATCAACCAATTCCTCCCTTAAAGCGCTGAACTGTATTCCACCGATCATATATGCCAGCTGGTAGAGGGGGTCGTAGCGGCCTGTGAAAGATCTTCTCACTTCCGCTTCCGCGTTAGCCTGCTCATGGCCAACCTCATTTACGAGAAAATCGATGCACTGCTGTGGTGTCATTTCATTCAGGTGATACTTGAGTGAAAAAATTATTCTTGCTGCCCGGTGCTTTCTCCAGAATAAAAATCCCATCCTGTCCTCGGGCGTTTTTGGGTAGCCCATGTCATACAAGAGAAACTCCCAGTAAAGTGCCCAGCCTTCAGTCCAGAAGGGAGTACCGAACATCCGCCGGTAAGGTCTGTGGCGCTGATTCATAAAGCCCTGCAGATGATGCCCGGCAATCAGTTCGTGATGGACCACAGCCTTGCAAAAATGAGGATTATTACCCCTTAAGCTCATCATTTTGGCATCGTGATCCATGGTATTGGTCGGATATGAGATCCTTATAGCTTCACCTCCAAGGAAAAAAGGGCTCATCTCCTGCTGCTCGGGCGAGAGCATTACCATTCTCCAGGTTTCCTTAGCAAGCGGGGGAACAGTTATCATATCATTTTCATCAATGAAGGATATAGCATCTTCGGCCAGGCGGTTAATAAGTTCCGGCTGCTCTCCTGCAGGCACATATTGATTTTTAACGTATTCCAGAGCCTCCCTCCATTCCTCCCCGAAACCCATTTCACGGGAAGCCTTAATCATTTCCCCCCGTGCCCACTCAAGCTCCCTTTTACCGATCTCTATAAGTTTTTCGGGAGAGTACGGAATAAACTCATATCTGAGGCGCTCTATTATAGACTCCCTTCCCTCCGGTCTGCCAACTATACCACTTCCGTCATCCTTTACCGAATCTTCCTTGTATTGTTCCCCAACAAGCTCTTCATACTGCTTCATTACCGAATCAAGCCGCTCATATGGCGCCTCGGCCCACCATGTGAACTCAGGATGGTAACCGTAATAAAACTCATAAGCCTCTTTCAGATTATCACGAAGAGATCTCACAACCCTTGCCGCCTTATCAGCTCTAATCCAGTCTTCAAAAGGCTCTCTCTCTTTAAGATCTTCACAGGCCTGCTCAAACATTTCGGCTGTTCCATGAAACAAGTCAGCAACCTGGGCTCCCTCAACATTCTTTCCCCTTCGCCTCTGCCTGATAAAACGATAAAGATCATCTGCAAAGCCGGTTACAAACTTTACCTTTTCAAACTCTTTCTCCTCTTTTTCCAAAAAGTACAATTCCCTTTTCAAATGATTTCTGAAAACCAGAAAATCAACCCTGCCGTTAACCGGCAACGGGTCAAAATCATATTCCCCGAGAAACCCAAGCCATTCATTATACAAAGTATTCATTCTATCATAATACTCGCTGGTTTCAGTTAGGGTATACTTTCTCTGCAAAGCTGCCCTGTCGGCCCGGAACTGGGAAAAAGGCTCATAGAAATCAAAATCCTGTGCAACAACGGATGTGTTGACAAAGAAAATGAAAGTTAAAAGAACAAATGATCGGGGGTGCATCTGGTTAAATTTTGGGTTAATTCAAAATGTGAATTGTCACATCAGGTAAAAGTAAATATTTAATTCTGTTTAGAAAATCACAACAATAGAAAAACTGCCAACTTTTTGGCAAAATGTATTATATTCGCAAAAATGCAAATAATTCATATAATATGAACCTTAAAGCACTAGCTGCAATTTCACTGGCGATAGTGATTAAAGCCTGCTCCCCGGGTGATCAATACAACTATGAAATAAAGGGGGAGCTTGATAATGCCGGGGGAGAGAGAATATACCTTTTTGAAATGACATCCCTTGATTTGAAAGAAATTGACTCTGCAAAGATTGATACAGACAAATCCTTTCGTTTCACAGGGAAGATCGAAGAGCCGCGCTTTATGGCCCTGCAGGATAAACCCGGAAACAATGTTACACTTTTGGTACAGCCGGGAGAGGAGCTCTTTTTAACCGGGGATATAAACGATCTTCGCACAACATATACTGTCGAAGGTTCACCAGGGTCAAAAAGGATAAGAAAATTAAACCGGGAAATGGACAAAACACTGGATCAGCTCGATTCCCTCGGAAATGTTTACCGAGACAAACTGGATGAACCCTCTACTGACATTGAAGCTCTTCGCGCCGACATAAGAGAAAAGCATCAGGCCATTACGGAAAAACAGCGCCGGTTCACTATTGATTTCATTGAGGAAAACCCAGGGTGCCTGGCAAGCCTTATGGCCCTCTACAAGCAAATTGACCATTCCACATTTGTTTTGGGTCAACCCGATGATCTTAAATATTACAAGCTGGTTGATTCGGTGATGCATGAAAAATATCCAGAGCTTGATTATGTAGTTACACTGCGTGAAAACGTAGAGGAGATTAAAGCCAATCTCGAACTCAGAAGAGAACGTGAAACCAGGCTGGAAGCCGGAGTTAAGGCACCGGAAATAGCTTTACCGAACCCTGAAGGAGATACCGTAACCCTTTCTTCGTTCAGAGGCGATTACGTTCTGCTGAATTTCTGGGCTTCATGGGATGAAAAAAGCCGTGAAAAGAATGCAAAGCTGGTGGAGATTTACAACAAATACAATCCTCATGGCCTGGAGGTATACCAGGTATCGCTTGACCGCAACCGCGAATCATGGGTAAAGGGTATAAGTGAAGACAACACAGGAGTATGGACTCATGTGAGCGACCTCCGCTTCTGGGGCTCTTCAGTAGTTCCTGTATATGAGCTCAACGAGCTGCCCGTTAATTTTTTACTCGATAAAGAAGGCAGGATTATTGCCGGAAATTTTCCGGCAAGTGATGTTGATCGTATAATGGAGAGTTTGATCAATTAACATGAGTTTTACAAATAATTAATTATATAAAATGGAAAGGCTTATAAAGGTATTGATCGGGGTTCTGCTTATTGCTGGATGCGAAAGGCCCGAAAGAGTTCAAATAGAAGGCAACTTTGAAGGGGGGGCTGGTAAAAAAATATACCTGGATGAAATTCTGGTAGGCGAGGATGCCACGAGGGATTCAGTTGATATTAACAAAAGGGATAATTTCAGGTTTACCCTGACTATCTCCGAGCCCCGCTTCCTGAGGCTAAGGCTTGCCTCCGATAATTATCTCACCTTGCTTGCCCGCCCGGGAGAAAATATTGAAATTAAAGCCCAATCTTCCAACCTTGCAAAAACCTACGAAATTGAAGGCTCCGCGGGCTCCAAAAAAGTAAGGGAAGCAAACCTTCGTTTGCTAAGAACCAAAAGAGAGATAGACTCACTGGTAAATTCCCTGGATAAAATTGAAGATGAAACTGCCCTGGCTACAGCAGAAGAAGAGGCTGACAGGCAGATCGATTCAATCTTAAATGAACAAAGAAGGTTTTCAGTCTCTTTTGTTCTTGAGAATATTGATTCGCCCGCAAGCATTACGGTCCTTTACCAGGAACTTTACGATGATTATGTGTTGAACAGGTTGGGTGACCTGCAGTACATGAAAATTGTTGCCGAAGAGCTGGAGGAAACCTACCCTGACCTGGATTATGTAAAGTCTCTCTCTGCCGATGTTTCAAGGCAGCTTGAGCAATATGAGCTGCAAAAATTATCGGCCAGGGCCGAGGGTGAGGGAGTGATTATTGACTCCTATCCCGATATCAGTCTGCCCGGAATCTACGGAGACACCATCTCTCTTCGCTCAATTGAGGAAAAATACATCCTTGTTACTTTCGGCTCTTCGCGAAACGAAGAAAGCACCGCCTTCCACCTTGATATGATACCGGTATACAATGCCTACCATCACAGGGGATTTGAAATTTATCACATTTCAATGGAGGAAGATCCCCAAGAATGGGCAAGTTATGTAAGGTTCAATGAATACCCCTGGTTGAACGTAGCCGAATTCAATATCGAAGACTCAAGGTACACAAGAATATACAACGTGCAGCAAATCCCCTCCAACTTTTATATAAATCGCGACATTGGGGTTATTGCCCGCGATCTTAGTCCATCGGAAATAAGGCGCAGGCTTTCAGTTGCATTTGATTAATTTATTCTCATTTTGACCGTTAAAAAATATATATATTTTGCCTCAGATGCACATTTCGGACTACCTGATCCCGAATCAAGCATTCCCCGCGAAAAGCTGTTCGCCAGGTGGCTGGATCAGATAGCTGATTCAGCCGAAGAAATTTACCTTCTCGGTGATATCTTCGACTTCTGGTTCGAATACCGCCGGGTTGTTCCACGCGGTTTCACTCGCGTTCTGGGGAAAATTGCCGAATTGTCCGACAAAGGTATCAAGGTGCATTTCTTTACCGGCAATCACGATCTCTGGGTGTTCGACTATCTCCCAAAAGAAACGGGCATGAACGTTCACCGCAAACCACTGAAAACAAATATTTACGGCAAAAGATTCTTTCTTGCTCATGGAGACGGAGTTGGTTGCAGCAACAAAAAATTCCATTTTCTTAAATCAATTTTTACCAACAAGGTACTACAATGGTTATTTGCAAGGCTGCATCCGAATTTTGCAGTGTGGATAGCCCACAAATGGTCAATATCAAGCCGCTACTCAAAAGATTTTTCAGCGCCTTTCAAAGGGGAAGAGAATGAAGAGCTGTTCATTTTTGCAAACAAAATGCTGGAAAGTGAAGAAATTGACTTTTTCGTATTCGGTCACAGACATATACCACTAAACCGTCAGCTAAAAAACGGGAGATCGCGAATTGTGAACCTGGGCGACTGGCTATTTAATTTTACATACGCCACATTTGACGGAGAAAATATAGAACTGAAAAAATTCACCCCCGGTTAATCAAATAAACCTCTCATCAATTGCCTGCTGCCAAAATATCACAAAACCGGGGGCATGGAATATATGAAAAAAAGGAGCATTTAACATTTGTAATGGCCCGGAAAAATAAGATCATTAATTATTTGTTAACACATTTATTATTACATTTGCTGCTGACAAATTTATTAAGGCTGGCCTGAGAATATTTGGCAGTGATATTAAATAATGAAAAAATGAGACCTATATCCGTCTTGCATATTTTGATTATTATCATTCTATGGGGCATTTCCCACGGAGGTGAAGACGGCATGTAGGAAATTAATTAATTGTTTTAACTTAAATGCCCTCTCACTTCCGGATGAGAGGGCATTTTTAATTATTATAGGTATGAAGAATCCATTAAGAAGCAGTACTACCATCCATGGCAGATTCAATGCGGGTTCACGCAGCTTGTGGAGAGCCAACGGAATGGAAGAGAGCCAAATGGGGAAACCGGTAATTGCCATTGCAAACTCGTTCACCCAGTTCGTGCCGGGTCATGCGCAGCTACATGAAGCCGGGCAAAAGGTAAAAAAAGAAATTGAGAGTCAGGGCTGTTTTGCAGCCGAGTTCAACACCATTGCCATTGATGACGGAATTGCAATGGGGCATAACGGCATGCTCTACTCTCTTCCCTCAAGGGAGTTGATTGCCGACAGTGTAGAATACATGGTAAACGCACATTGCGCAGATGCCCTGGTTTGCATAAGCAACTGTGACAAGATTACACCGGGCATGCTGATGGCCGCAATGCGGCTTAACATACCTGTTGTTTTTGTCTCGGGCGGACCAATGGAGGCCGGACTAGTAGAGGGAAAAGCAGTAGACCTTGTAGATGTTATTGTTGCATCGGGAAACAATTCGGCAGATGAAAAAGAATTGGAAAAGCTTGAAAAAAATGCATGCCCAACATGCGGCTCCTGTTCGGGCATGTTTACTGCCAACTCTATGAACTGTCTTAATGAGGCCATTGGCCTTGCTTTGCCAGGCAACGGCACCATTCCGTCAACACACTCCAACCGCTTGAGGCTATTTGAAAAAGCAGCCTGTTTGATAGTAAAGCTGGCTTATAACTACTATGGTGATGGTGATGTTTCGGTTCTGCCCAAAAACATTGCCACACGTACAGCTTTCTTAAACGCCATGACACTTGATATTGCAATGGGAGGCTCTACAAATACGGTTTTACATCTTCTTGCCATTGCGCATGAAGCTGAGGTAAACTTTACAATGGAGGATATTGACCGTTTATCAAAGCAAACTCCGGTTTTATGCAAGGTATCACCCTCAAGTGACTATCACATTGAGGATGTGAACAGGGCCGGAGGGGTATTCGGTATCCTGGGATCACTTAAGGAAGCCGGCCTGATTGACGGTTCAGCATCCAGGGTTGATCATTCCACACTGGAAGAAGCCCTTAAATCCTATAACATAATGAACAAGGAGGCCTCCCGGGAGGCTTTTGAATTATACAAAAGCGCTCCGGGCAGAATACGAACTAGTAAAATGGGAACCGGAAATTCAATGTATAAAGAGCTTGACACTGACAGGCGTAAGGGATGTATAAGAAACGTAGAAAATGCTTATTCAGGTGACGGGGGACTGGCAGTTCTGCGGGGCAATCTTGCTAAAAACGGATGCATAGTTAAAACAAGCGGTGTTGATCCCTCTGTTTTAGCTTTCAGAGGGCCAGCCAGAGTTTTTGATTCACAGGAGGAAGCATGCAAAGGTATTCTCTCAGGAGAAGTCAGGGAAGGTGAAGTGATTGTTATAAGATATGAAGGGCCTTGCGGGGGACCGGGAATGCAGGAGATGCTTTATCCAACCTCATACCTGAAGTCGGCCGGCCTGGAGAAAAAATGCGCCCTTTTGACAGACGGACGCTTTTCCGGAGGCTCCTCCGGCTTGTCGGTGGGTCACATCTCACCTGAAGCAGCTGCCGGAGGCCTTATTGCACTTATCAGAAACGGGGATCAGCTAACAATAGATATCCCCCGAAGGCAAATCCATGCTGAAATAGCTAAAGAAGATATTGAAAAACGTAAAATGAGAGAACTTTCAAAAAACAAAAACGCCTATCGGCCCGCAAACAGAACAAGGCAAACCTCTAAAGCCCTTAAAGCTTATGCACTCTTTGCCTCTTCAGCGGATAAGGGGGCAGTGCGAATACTTCAGGGAAGTAAAGAGGAAAAATCAAATGAAAATCCCGAAATTACGCTTCCGGCAAATCTATAAGAATATGCATTTTTTGGCAAAACATTAAGATTAAGCTCTCTGTTATGCTCCAATCGGGTAGGAGGAACGGGATTAATTCCCGTTTCGGCCTCCCACACCACCGTACGTACCGTTCGGTATACGGCGGTTCCTTAAGTTTTGACTCTAATCTTTAGCGCACCACAGTCAAAAATGAGCGGCTTTATTTTCATTGCCGCTCATTTTTTAACTTATTTAAGGCTAGAATTTTTTTATTAAAAAATATTGTAACTGACGGCTATTCCAACTGTAATCACAGATGATATCGCCATAAGCTTAATAAGGATATTAAGGCTGGGTCCGGAGGTGTCTTTAAAAGGATCCCCGACGGTATCGCCAACAATAGAAGCCTTGTGGCTGTCTGAACCTGTACCCCCATAATGGCCTTCTTCGATATATTTTTTTGCATTGTCCCAGGCTCCACCGGCATTTGCCATAAAAACAGCCACTGCAAAACCGCTTATTATAGTACCTACAAGCAAGCCAGAAATACCGGCAACTCCGAAAATAAAGCCGACAACTACCGGTATCAGCAGTGCAATAAGTGCCGGAGCCAGCATTTCCTTTTGGGCGCCTTTTGTTGAAATTTCAACACATCTGGCATAATCGGGCTTTGATGTACCTTCCAGTATTCCCGGATTCGCTTTGAACTGCCGCCTTACCTCCTCCACCATTTTCTGTGCAGCCCTTCCGACAGCATTCATGGTTAGTCCGGCAAACAGGAAAACCGCCATAACCCCGGTCATTACACCTGCTATCATACGCGGGTTCATTATATGAAGCTCAAAATGGTGAACATAATCTATGAACTCCGCCTCAATAGCAGGCATGCCATTAATAAGGATATCAGGCTTTTCAATTACCTTAATAAAGAACATTTTTACCTCTTCAAAATAGGAAGCCAGAAGTGCAAGTGCGGTAAGGGCAGCACTTCCGATGGCAAACCCCTTGCCGGTAGCTGCGGTGGTATTGCCCAATGCATCAAGTGCATCTGTTCTTTTGCGCACATTTGGGCCCAGACCGGCCATTTCAACACTTCCGCCGGCATTGTCGGCAATAGGACCATAGGCATCAGTGGCTAGGGTAATACCCAGAGTAGAAAGCATTCCAACGGCCGAAAGGGCAATCCCGTAGAGTCCGTAGTTAAGGTTCGCTATATCAAATGTAAAACCTGCAGCACAAAAATATGTGAAAGTTATTACCACAACAGCAATGATCATCGGAACAGCGGCTGAGAACAAACCTGTGCCGAAACCGCTGATAATAACCGGACCGTAACCGGAAGCACTTGATTTGGCTATATTTTTCGTGGGCCTGTAAGAAGAAGAGGTAAAGTATTCGGTCGACTTGCCGATTCCTATCCCTGCAAGAAGGCCAATTACAATGGCTGCCCATATTCCCAGGTAATTGGGCAGCCCAAGTGCATATAATATTATAAGTGAGAATATCAAAATAAAAAAGGCTGTGAAATTAACACCAAGGTTCAGCGATCCCAGCAATTGTTTCTGGGAAGCCCCTTCTTTGGCCCTAACCATAAAGATACCCGGTATTGAGAGTAAAGTGCCTGTAGCGGCTATAAGCATGGGAGCAATTACCGCATTCATCTGCATATGTGGACCATAATCAAAAAAGGCGGCAGCGCCAAGAAGAGCAGAAGCAAGTATTGATACCAGAAAAGATTCAAAAAGATCTGCCCCCATACCGGCAACATCACCAACGTTATCGCCCACATTGTCAGCTATAGCTGCCGGGTTTCTGGGGTCATCCTCCGGAATACCCGATTCAACCTTTCCTACCAGGTCAGCTCCCACATCTGCAGCCTTTGTAAAAATGCCACCTCCAACACGGGCGAACAAAGCCTGTGTGGAAGCACCCAAAGCGAATGTGAGCATTATTGCTGTTATCGACATAAGCTTAAACCCGTCACCGGTTTCCGGCAAAAAAGTATTGAGTACTATAAACCATCCCGAAATATCCAGCAGTACAAGTCCGACAACAACCAGTCCCATCACCGCCCCGCTTCGGAAAGCAAGACGTAAACCGCCATTAAGAGACTCCCTGCATGCATTGGCAACACGGGAGGAAGCAAAAGTGGCAGTTCGCATCCCTACAAAACCGGCAAAAGCCGAAAAAATACCTCCTGTGAAAAACGCAAACGGCACCCACTGGTTCTGAACTCCCAGTCCGTATGCCAACAGCGACAAAACAAGAGAAATAACTATAAAAACTATAATTACTACCTTGTATTGCTGACGAAGATACGCTGAAGCACCTTCACGAACGTGGCCGGCAATTTCCTTCATTAAGTCTGTACCCTCATCATATCGAAACATTTGTCTGTAAAACAAAAAAGCTACCACAAGAGCTGCTACTGCACTAAAAGGAACTAACCAGAAAATCAAAGGCATAACTAAGTTTTTTTTGTTTTTTAAATAAAGCACAAATGTATAAAAAAGAAATATATATTTTCAAACAGTGACATAATTATCTATAAAACATTTGAATAAGGGAATCTGTTAACCTCATGATGCCAGAGGGGGCAATATTAATTGAAGCCTTGTCTGCAAATAGTGGTCAGGGAACCCGATAAAACAAAAGCTGCCACTTGAAAAAGTAAAATAAAAACAAGGAAAAGTGATGTATTTTGTTTATATTTAAGTCGTTACACAAATAACACAAACAAAAAAACACCACTTTTCAGATGAAAAATACAAAGAAAAAA
>PWHJ01000163.1 GCA_003554865.1 Bacteroidota bacterium
GAGAGCGGATGCAAGTCCTTTGTTTTCAGAAAGCTTAACAACCAAAAGTTTGTTTTGAAGCTTGTTTTTCCAGGAGTCAATAAGGTTGTACAACCCAGGGGTCAGCGCGCCATCCTCAACCAGCACAACCTCTGATGGTTTCAGTGTTTGTTTGTCCCAAATGCTTGCAATCGCTAGGTTGAGATAATCAGTCTTTTCGCGGGCGTAAACAGATAAGACTACGGAAAATGTCATGGCTTAAGTGATAAACGGTAAAGCCCTCTCTTGCCTTCGTGTACCGAGTCGAAATAAATGGAGTTCCCATCTCTGCTCCATCTGGGATGCAGGTCGCAACGTGTTTCGCCGTAAAAACGCAGGGGTTCCAGGAAGCTGCCCAGAATTTCAAGCTCTTGTTTATTAAGGTCAAAAACAAACAAATGCTTCATCCCTGCACGGTCTGGGTATGAATCAAAAAGCATTTTGTTGTTATAAATGGAAGGATGTCCGTCACCCACATACTGAATCTTTTCTGAGAGTAATTCGACACTCGAAGTGTTTATGCAAATTTTGTAAAATGCATTACCATGACTTTGATGTCGCATATATGCAATCACCTTAGTATTGTCTAGCCAGCAACAGTGACTTACCATACCATCGTCGGCGAGCACCTTGATTGTTTTTCCGCTAGTGTCAGCAACCAAAAGCCTGTCAATTCGATTCCCGCTTTTTAAAAACCATCTGTGCAGGAAAATAAAGCGTTGCCCGCCCGGACTGATCATGATGTGGTTTACTTTGTGTTTGGCCTCTGCCATTGACGCATGATAGGAAATATTAACAATGTCCTGTAAAGAAACAAGGAGGTGGGTTTTGTTTTGACTTAGGTCGATATAAAACAGGCCATCATTTTTGTTGTCGTTCAGACTGGATTGTTTTTTAAGATTCCGGTAGCCATAATCCGGACGGAGCTGGGCAAGGCGGTCAAAGTTAAGGCTCAGCGCAAAATCATCATTAAAGCAGTCATATATCGGATAATCGATCAGGGCTGTCTCCTTTTTCAATGAGGCATCGAAGATCCGGGCTCTGTAAGAGCCTTTGTCTTCATCGAACAGGTTATAGATGAATGTGTTATTTGATAGCCACTGAAGCTTTGTGCCTTGTTGCCAATTATAAGCCAGACTTTGCCCTGCAACCCTCTCCTCCTTGCTGTGTAGATCTTTGAGTTTTATGGCTATCGGTTTATTTGGCTCAGGCTTAACATGGGTTGGATGAGAGGCACAATGATAAACCAGGAATGTTGCTGTGCTATTTTCCGGCGTTTTATCATAATATCCAAAAAATGCTTCATGTTCATTCGCAGCAGCCTTTGTTACTTTATAATCTGACAGAAAAGGCCTTTTGTTTGTATTAGCATAATAGTTTATTGCTCTATATGCTTTTTTTACTTGCTCTTTAATGCCCGGAACTGCTGAGAGCGCACGTGCAAAAAACTTTTCAAATCCACTGTATGGCTTCATGACTTTGGTTTGCTTATTAAAGCACGCAGTTTAAATACATTTTTGGCACCTAAAAACGAAATAAAAGTTCCATATAAATATTTTGGCATTTTTAGTTCATGGAGCGCTTTCAGATTTAGCAAAACAGGCCTCCAATAATTTTTATTCAGATATGATTTATGTATTTGCATGTCATAAACCCACGCCCGATGCAATTTTTTATCATTGTTGTTTAACAAGGAACGATAGTCGTCAGCATATTTCTTTTCAATGAACTTGACACTCTCCCGATTAACCTTCAAAGACTTTGAAATACTTTTCTTTTTTGTTATGTATTGGTAGCGGGTAAGGACTGAGTTAAGAAAATGAAAGCTTTGGTTGTTTTTAGCCAAACGAAGCCAAAGCTCATAATCCTGTAGGGATTGCAGGGCTTCGTCAAAAAGACCAACGTTCAATAGAGCCGCTTTTTTTACAACAACCATCGGGGTGCCACCTATGTGGTTTTTAATGAGCAGTTTTCTGAAAACATCATCTTCTGGCGAAAACCCAGTGGGCTTGCTAATGTATGAAACCCCTTCGTTAACCATAAATATATGCGCCGGATGGTAAATCACGTCCACAGGGGAAACTTTTTTATTAATGGCTTTTGACACCACCTCGATTTTCTCCGGAAAGAACTCGTCATCGTCATCCAAAAAGGCAATCCATTCTCCTCTGGCCGCCCTGATTCCGCGGTTTCGGGCATTGTTTGCACCTTTCGGCGAGTCGTTTCGAAGCAATTTTTTAGATAATCCAGACGGACAACCGGCAAAAACCTTTTCCGAAACAGGGGGGTTGGATCCGTCGTCTACAACAATCAACTCTTTAGGCAGCAGGGTTTGCTCGAAGATGCTTTCGGCTGCTGCAGCGACACCTTCGGGGCGGTTGTGGGTGGGGATGACGACGGAGATGGTTGGGGCTTTCATTTTATTGTTTGCAAGCAAGCTCTTATGTTGTTTTTTTACAGCAAATATGGGGCTTAAGCGCTATAAAAAGCGACTAAAGTTATGCCATTCTTGCGCGCAACATTTTTACACTACGACGTGTGGCTGGCATGTATATAGTGTCTTGTTTGTTCCAGTTTTTTAGCCGCCTACTCAACGCAGCCGGTGTCATATATTTATTGTAATAACCTATAACATTCTGTCTAAGAATATCTTTTTGAGAGTCGGGCATTAAAAAAAGCCGCAAAATTTGTTCTTCCAGATCGTCAAGCTCATTAAATGTAATACAGTTGTGGCTATCTTTTAATGGCGGTATTAAAAGCTCAGCATAAGTGTTCTGGAGAAAAGGTATGCTCCCAACAGACATTGCCTCTACAATATTGTGGCAAAGAGGCATTATGACACCGGGTAATGCAAAGAAAAAGTCAAACCGCGCAATTACTTGTCTTAAATCAGACATTGGAATAAAATAATCCTGGATGTTAACCAAAACCACCTTCTTGTCTGCGCTTTGATCTGTAATTATAGTTAGAAGGTCATTGTAATTCCGGACATGCAGAAGCAAGCGATCAATTTCTTTTATAACTCCAGGTCTTGAATAAACCTTAAAAAAAGCGTTTCTTTCAATTTTAGAATAACGCTCCGGGTTAAAATTGCCAGCCATAAAGAGGGCGTTTTTTCGAGGGCTAGATGAGATTTGAGCGTTCCAGTAACCGTTGCGATACATTAATGGGTGTTGACACATCGCCACATGAATTGATTGAGCTGGGTGGGAGTCAGTAATGAACCGAAAATAATCAGGACTAAGCTTGCCAGAGGGGATAAAAATAACGGAGTCTTTGTGATAACCCCCAGGGGATCCAAAACTTATTAACTCATCTGTAAGAAGAAGCCTGGCATATTTATTAGAGAGAATTTCATATATAATAAGCAAGCGTTTTGGGATACAGACCCTATAACCTTCAATGTTTAGCATTTTAACAAAGGTATATAGATAGCGACCAAAAGGGTTTCTGCCCAGGTCAATAAAAACGACTGGCTTTGATGATTGCGTTTCTTTTGTGTCAGACAAAAAGTATTTTGCGCTTTGAAACACATAGCTTAGCTCCTTAATTGACTTTTTTGCCAACAAAAAGCCTTTCTTAAAAGAGTTCATCCTGAATTAAAGTTAGCATTATAAAATATTCGGAAACACGCAAAACTTATTTGTTTTCCTTTTGAAGTGTAAGTTTTGTCTTCAATTTGCTTGTTAATTCAAAAAGGTTGCCGTAGCACTGCAGTAACCTAAAATACCAATCGAGAAAAAACAGCTGAGCAAAAAGCAATCTATTATAAACAGATGATTTCCGGACTGATTCATATGCCCGATGGATTCTCTTTGGACTGGGGGGGTAATAGGGCTTAAACAAGAACTTGACAAAATAACGCCAAAACCTGCCACTGCTGAGCCATACCCTTATTTGTCCCCTGCCAACCCTTATTGCCTTTTTTTTTAATTCCGGAAACTTTTTAGCCGGGTATTTCACTACAGCATTCTCACAAAACATCAACTTGTAGCCTTGATTCACCGCCGTATTGGTGAAAGTATAGTCGCCGCCGCTTCGCAGGCCCTCTTGAAACAAACCCAGGGTGTCAAAAACACCTTGTTTTATGAACAAACACCCCCCTGGGGCATAATTTCTATTTTCAATGGATTTCTTGACATTCACCCCAAAAGCACTGTCCCAAATTTCGGAAAGACTTGGTTTAGAAGAGTATTCATAAACAATGTTTGCAGACATGATATCAGCCTCGTTTCTGATCATGAATTCAAGACCGTTTTTTAACCAGTTCTTTTGCGGAACACAGGTTGAATCCAACAATATTATGATGTCACCAGTTGTCTTTTCAATGCCCCTGTTCCTGGCTGAATATGGGCTGTTTAAATAATAGGTTTCTTCCAAAAACAAAAACCCCAAATCCTCAACAACAGACCTTGGTGACAGACCGGACTTGTTATCAACAACTATAACCTGAATGTTTTTCAGGTTGTTGGTTTCGCGTTTAACGGCGGATAATGTTTGTGCCAGTCGAGAGAGATTGTTGTAATGTGGAATTACAACAGAAACATTAAGGCTTTCAAGCATTCTTATATGCGGGTTTTTGTAGTGCTGAAAATGAATATGAGGCAGACGAAAAAAGACAGGGTTGACGATTTTATGGCAGATCTGCTGAAAACACCTTGTGATACTTGTCAAAAAGCTTACCCTCCACCAGGTCTTTATATAACCTTGCTTCTGCCTGATGGAAATACGTTCCGTAAAGATGATCCCTTTGCCTTGACAAATCCCCAACAATACCAGGCCTTGGAGTAAACTCTCCAAAAAACAACTCTGAAGAATTCCGCAGAAAATCAATTCGGATAAAAGGAGCGGGAACCTCAAGGCTCACTTTCTCTGCCAAAACAATTTCATCTTTACCAACACCATCTCCCAAAAAACGCTGATTTGCCGTGTATCTGCTAATAATTGTATTTCCCTCAGAATCCATCACATGGTATTTTATTTTAGGAAGTCGAGAAATTTCAGTTATCCAGCCTATCTTCCCATAAAAGGTGTAGAACTTTATGTCAACCGCAGGTATATTGTTTTTATTTGAAACATATTCTTCCACCATCCAATTATCAGATTGAAGCTTTTGTTCCTTTAATAGCAAACGCATGTGGGCAATAAGCTTACTGAAGGAGGAAAAAATCTTTCCAGTTTTCAACTCAAGGATGCTATTTTCAGAATACACAATGAATACGCCCCGCATGGCTGAGTCATTAACAGGTTTAATTACGCTAAGTTTGCGGGGTATAATATCTGCAATAGTCACGTTTGCCTGGTACAACTCAGGAGCCTTTAGCCCTAGCTCCTTTGCAAATCGAAGTCCCTCAACCTTATTGTCAAGGTTAAATTCAGGCAGAACAATATTGTCATTATATGACTGACGAAGAAACAGGGCTGAAGCCAGGGAGGCCTGCAAGGGTTCATCTTCTTCCTCTATAGTCTTCAGCCACCATGCTTCAATACGCGATGGCCACATAAACTTTGCCGCCATAAGGAAAAACCGGGGCCTAAATACGGGATCAAGATAGAACAGCGCCTTGTTTTTTTTGATCCACCAATCTGTTACTCCCTGCAAGAACTTTTCTGTTTTGAGCAAACCCCTTGTTATGGCATAACTAAAACTTGCCAAAATCCTTGTAACAAGGAAAGATTGCTTAATTCTGCTTTTTATGGACATAACATGGTTTTAAAATCACAAATCAAATAATTGTTGACTGCTCTGTAGCAGAAACCATCTGCTTTTGCACCCTGCAGGGATTCCCAAAAGCAAGCACGTTGGCTGGTATATCTTTAGTTACCACGCTGCCACCGCCGATGATGGTATTCTCACCAATTGTGAGGCCGGAAAACACTGTTGTGCCGGGGCCGATGGTCGCAGCATGGCCAACTTCCACATCGCCGGCGAGGTGTGAGCCAGGGTAAATAGAACAATAATCATGAAGGACATTGTGATGACCAACAGAACAATGCCGGTTTATGGAAACCCCAAATCCAACAGTTGCATATGCAGATATTACGGATAGTGGTTCCACATATAACCCCTGTTTATGTTTTACAGTTGAAGCGATGATGGAAGAGGGGTGAACGATGGATGTAAACGAGCCTTCTTCAATGTTCCATTTCTTAGCAAAGAAAGAAAATAAAAACTTTTTGTTTGCCGGATTGTTGCTGCAAAAGAAAAAGAGGCCTTCTGGCATTCTGCTTAATTCCGAATGTTTTACAACAGAAAAAGGTAAGCCGGTTTCGAAGGGAGCGTCAAAATACCTGGTGTTGTCATGCATGATGATGCATATCCTTCCGGGAAACCCAAGACAGCTAAGCGACTCAAAAATCAGGGACATGTGGCTGCCACTGTAACCCAGAACATTTATGGTATCAGGCGGTTGCATAAAAGATGGAATTACTGATTGCGTTTTTTGTTATGAAAGCCCATTTGCCTGAATTCTTTTGCTGTCATTAAATCGGCTCCATGGATCTCCATTAACTTATGGATGCGTCTGACCAGGTCAATGTTTAAACAAAGAGTTTTGCGGTGTTGATCAAACCAGAGGTTGTCTTCCAGCCCAACCCTGACACCATGCCCGTTAGCAATAGCCATCGCATTAACTGTGAGCTGTTTGTCTCCCAAACCGGCAAGTCCCACGTAATGATCTATTGGGATTTCCTGCAGGGCGGCACCCATCTGGCTGAATGTGGGCTGAAAACCGGCGATGTTGCCAAACAAAAGGTTCCAGTAAAAAGGGCCTTCGACAATCTTCTTTTTGATCAGGTACAGGCCGTAATTGATCATACCCATGTCAAAACACTCCAGTTCCGGAATCACACCGTGTGCCTTCATTTTTTCTGCCAGCATCACGATCATATCCGGGTCGTTGAGCGAGGCCTGTTTCACAAAGTTTAATGATGAGAGAGTAAGCGAACACATATCGGGCTTTAATTCAATTACCTCAGAGCGCTTTTCAAACTCTGACCAGTTTCTTCCCGAGCTGCTAACGCAAATGATCAGATCCGGGCAACACTTTCGCAGGCCTTCAAAAATATCCCGGTAAACGGATGCCCGGTATGTGGGTGTGCCGTCATCGTTGCGAGCATGGATATGTGCAATGGTAATACCCAGCTCGAAAGCTTCATGGGTTTGCTAAACGATCTCCGCCGGAGAAACCGGAACATGCGGTGTGATGGCCTTGGTAGGAACCATGCCTGTTGGGCAAAAGTTAATGATGATTTTGCTCATATAATAGGTTAATTCGTTTCATCATACATCAAAATAAAATGAATATGACCTGCTGTTATTGAGCGCATAGTTAACTATTTCATCCATGTAATCTCCAAACAGGGGCCCATTGCATAATTGAGTTTTTCTGTTGCCAATTGAAAAACTTTTCACCGCGATTAATAATACATCTCTGTTTTGGTCAATAATAAACCAACTCCCAACTTTTTTGCAGGCGATTTACATACTTCAAGAACAGTTTCAAACAAGACGGTTGAAATATATTTCTAAGGGTTTACAATTAAATGCGATAAAAAAAACAGGGCTTTTGTTTTTCA
>PWHJ01000033.1 GCA_003554865.1 Bacteroidota bacterium
CCGTTTAATGTTCCGTCAACGCGTACATCGCTGTTTGAGTTTATGTCTCCGGTTATTTCCGTTCCCGGTCCGATCAGGTTAATTGCATTAGACTGGGAGGTGTCGCTTTTTGCCATGGTATTGTAGTTTTATGATTAATATTCAATTATAAAAGTAATATGCTATTTTGTATTGTTTCCGTTATAGGCCCATTTAAGGTACATGGCACCCCATGTGAAACCTGCTCCGAAAGTTGTGAGAATTATATTATCACCTTTTTTTAGTTTATTTTCCCATTCCCAAATACAGAGAGGAAGAGTGGCTGCTGTTGTGTTACCGTATTTATGGATATTTATCATTACCTGATCTTTGCTTATCCCCATTCTTCTGGCTACGGCTTCAATAATGCGCAGGTTGGCCTGATGAGGAACAAGCCATGCAAGGTCTTCAGGCTTTATATCATTTTTATCCATCATTTCCAATGAAGCATCAGCCATTCTTGAAACAGCAAATTTAAATACAGCCTGACCTTCCTGGTATATAAAATGTTCTCTTGCGTCTACTGTTTCGTGGGAGGCTGGCTTGGCTGATCCGCCGGCTTTCATATGAAGATGCTTCACCCCATCTCCGTCTGATTCAAGTTTGTAATCGAAAATTCCAACGTCTTTGTTTGCTGAAGGTTCAATCATAACTGCCCCGGCTGCATCCCCAAATAAAGGGCACGTGGCCCTGTCTGTATAATCCGTTATGGACGACATTTTTTCTGCACCAACAACAATTATTTTTTTATAATTACCCGATTCGATAAAACTGGCTGCAGTTGCCAGTGCATATAAAAAACCCGAGCATGCGGCATTTATGTCAAAGCTAAAACCATTTTTTATGCCTGTTTTCTCGCTGATAATGTTTGCAGCTGCCGGAAATTGCATGTCAGGGGTAACAGTTGCACAAATTAATAACTCAACCTCAGACGGGGAGGTTTTTGTTTTTTTCAGCAGTTTTTCTACAGCAATGCTGCCCAAATACGAAGATCCCTTCCCTCTTTCCCTGAGTATCCTTCTTTCTTTGATCCCTACACGGGTGGTTATCCATTCGTCGCTGGTATCTACCATTTGACTGAGCTCTTCATTTGTGAGAGCGTATTCTGGGAAGTATGCCTCAACTCCTGTAATGGCTGCTTTTATCTTTGTCATTATTCAAATACTTCTTTAAATTTTTCGGTAAGTTGGGCATCTACAAAGTCCCTTGAATTGAAAAGCATGTTTTTAATTGCAATAGCGTTTGATATTCCATGACCAATTACAACCGGTTTATTTATGCCGAGTATTGGAGTCCCTCCGTAATTTACAAAGTTAAAGCGCTCAAAAAATTCGTCTTCAATATTCCTCTTCTTTATAAGCTTGTAGAAGGCTTCAGCTTCTTTCAGGACAATATTCCCGATAAATCCGTCACAGACGATTACATCAGCTTTTTCGTTGGAGAAAAGATCTGTTCCTTCAATATTGCCTATGAAATTAAATTCCTGCGTACCTTTCATAAGGTCGTGGGTACCCTTTGTAAGAAGGTTGCCCTTTTCTTCTTCAGCTCCAATATTAAGAAGAGCTATTCTGGGGTTCTCTTTTTTGAATACATATTTTGAATAAAGAGAGCCGATCACACCGTATTGGTATAGTACATCGGGACGACAATCCGGATTTATCCCCACATCCAGCAATAAGGATGAACCGCCTGAATATGAAGGTACTTCAGCTGAAATGGTTGGGCGTATTACACCCGGGATTGATTTAATTACGAACATTGAACCTGCCATCATTGCACCTGTGTTTCCTGCACTGGCAAGGGCATCTATTTTTCCTTCCCTGAGCAGTCCGAAACCCAGGACAATGCTCGAATTTTGCTTTTGTGAAAAAGCTTTTGAGGGATGTTCGCCCATTTCAATAGCTTCGGTAGTGTGTATAATATCGAAGGATGCGGGATCAAAATCTTCCTCAAGGGCAATTGATTTGATTTTTTCTTTGTCACCTATTAAAACAATTTCAACATTGTCCGGCATTTCCTTGCGGGCCATTATTGCTCCGGAAACGGCAGCCCTGGGGGCATAATCGCCTCCCATTACATCTAAAGCTATTCGCATATGCAGACTAATTTGCTATATTTTAATAGTTTGTTTTGTGCTGTTCTTTTTTCAATATAAGTCTGTACGGACAGGCCGGTAAGAAAAAACACTCCTCCCTTTAAAGCATCCCTTGCTTTTTTCAATGAGTCAAAATAAAAGTATTTGAGTTTGAATTCTAAAAGGGAGAAAATTTTTTTATTTATTCTTCCGCCTCTTTTTCTATTGCTTGCTTACCGCGGTAGTATCCACATTCGTTGCAAACCCTGTGGTATTTCACTGCTGCCCCGCAATTCTGGCAAGAAATCAGAGTAGGTGCTACCGCTTTATAATGGGTTCTTCTTTTGTCCCTTCTTTGCTTGGAGGTTTTGCGCTTTGGATGTGCCATTTTATTTTTATATATTTTTTAGTTCTGGTTATCTATTAGATTTTTCAATTTATTCCATAACTGCCCGTACTCTTGCTTCTGTTCAGGCGGGGAATGTTCTTTGAGTTTGTCCAGCATTTTTTTGTTACAGGTGCTGTTTCCGTTTTTATCGTCTGCGTGCACCCTTTTAAAAGGTATGCTAAGGCAAATACTTTCGTAGAAATATTGTGCAAGGTTAACCTCGTGATCCTGCTCATCCAGATAAATCACATCTGCATCATCATCCTTTTCCCCTCTGGTGTATTTTAAATAAAGCAAACCTTCGTAATAGACGGGAAGGTCAAAATATTCCAGGCACCGGTCGCACATTATATTGATGGTGCCAGTTATCATGCACTTGCATGCCATGTGGTCCCTTTTCTTCTCAAGTTGAATTTCAGCTGCGAAATTACCAGCTGTGAACTCCGGGTTTTGAAAATACTCAAAGAACCTGTCAGTCATCTTAAAATCAAAATGATGACAACCATATGCAAGGTTCCCGAATTTTATCTTATATTGATTTGTAAAAGTCGCCATAAGTCTGCCACTAGTCAAATTATCCGGCAAAAGTAAGAATTTATATTAAAAATAAAAAAAGAAATTTTTTTCCATTTTTTATTATAGACTGCCAAAGGCAGATGACACTTGCAATTTAAATAACGATATATAACAGGTTGTTAGTTTCCGTTGTTCTCAGGCCCGATTAATAAAAAATTGAATAAATTATAAGGTAGTACCTTAGTTAATGCCCCTTCAGTTTTTGACAGACAAAATAATTAGTGAAAAAATCTTTCTTTTTAGAAAAAAAAACAAGAAATTGTATATGTGGTTTCTATATGATAAATATGGCGTTTCAGAGCAATTATTTAAAAACTTTTTTAAAAAATCAGTCCAAAACTGCTACAGATAAAATTTGTATTAATGAAGCCCAAAAGGAAATCGAAAAGTTTTTTCGATGAAGATGAAGGTATGCCGAAAAAAGGAAGAAAAAAGAGATTGAAACCTGTCAAAAAAAAGAAATCCCACAAAAAGTTTTTTTTTGACAATATTGAAGACCTTGAAACGGATGAACTTTAAGGGGCAAGGATTTCAACCCGCATGACCAGGCAAACTGTGAATGTTAAGCCGGTTAGCCGGATACATCATTTCACTATGCTTCATGTTTTGTGTTTTAATTTGCCCTCCCAATCCTGGCTAATAGTTTCAGTTATATGTAATGTTTTCCTATTTTTGCGCTAAACTTTATACGGGAATAATGATTGAGCTATTTGATTACAGTTACTTTGCACTCTTTTTCATAATTGCTTTGGGAATCTTGGCAGGTAAGGTTAAAATAAGAGGTATCTCTCTTGATGTTTCGGCTGTTATTTTTGTCTCTTTGTTCCTGGGCCATCATGGGGTTTTGATTCCTCAGGATTTTCAATATATAGGCTTGATACTTTTTATATTTACTGTCGGAATTCAGGCAGGCCCTGGATTTTTCGGCGGCTTCAAGGCAAAGGGGATGAAGCTTGTCCTGGTTGCTGCTCTGCTGGTGGTTGTGGCCGCCATAACCTCATTTCTGATGGCATACTTATTCGGCATTGACCGGCAGATAGCTGTGGGGTTATTGACAGGAGCACTGACCAGTACACCCGGTTTAGCTGCGGCTATTGATACTGCAGAATCGTCGCTGGCTACGATAGGATATGGTATAGCTTATCCT
This sequence comes from Bacteroidota bacterium, assembly GCA_003554865.1. GTDB lineage: Bacteria > Bacteroidota > Bacteroidia > Bacteroidales > PUMT01 > PUMT01. The sequence goes on from PWHJ01000033.1 coordinate 4,204, forward strand.
TTCGGAATAATAGGAGTTATTTTGGTTGCCCGTCTGATGCCCTATCTGCTAAGGGCAGATGTTAAAAAAGCGGAAGAAGAAATAAGACTTCAGGAAAAAGAGGATTACCCGGATATTGCAAATCGCCATTTCGTAGTGGAAAATGATAATATTTTCGGTAAGACTATTAATGAGTTAAGGGTAAGAACAATGACCGGGGCAAGTATATCCAGAGTCATGAAAGGGGGGAAGGCGATAACCCCTAAACCCGATACAATTTTGAACAGTGGAGACCTGGTTAAAGCTGTTGGAACCGAGGAAGCCCTTAAAAGAGTTGAGCTTTTAATTGGCCACTCAACAGAAAAGCAGATCCCAAGGGATGAAAACTTTGAGATACAGTCAGTTCTTGTAACAAATAAAGATGTTGTAAACTCTACTATAGGAGATTTAAACCTTTTGACCAATTATAATGCTACCATTACAAGAATAAGGCGAAGCGGAATTGATATAACTCCCAGAGCATCCTCGCAGATACGCTTAGGTGACAAGCTTATGGTTGTTGCCAGCAGTCAGGATATGAACAGAGTGATAAGTTTGTTTGGCAATGAGGATAAAATACTCTCCGACACAAATTTTTTTCCTGTTGCAGCCGGAATTGTCATGGGGGTTTTATTTGGGCGGATCAATATTGAGTTTGGAGAAAACTTTTCTTTCAGTCCCGGGCTGTCGGGAGGGGTTTTGTTTGTTGCTCTCGTTCTTGGTTATATAGGTAAAACAGGTCCGGTCTTATGGTCCATGTCGGCTTCCGCTAACCAGTTGTTACGGCAGATTGGGCTGCTTTTTTTCCTGGCTACTGTAGGGACACATGCCGGGGCTCAAATTGTCGCAACACTTCAGGAATATGGTATGAACATGTTTTATGCAGGCATGATGATAACTGTTATACCAATGGTGGCCGGAGCTTTTTTTGCTCATAAAATCCTGAACATAAATGTTCTTTCCATATTTGGTGCGTTGGCGGGAGGCATGACAAGCACCCCGGCTCTAGTTGCCGTTGAACCCATTACCGAAAGCAATGAGCCTCAGGTAGCTTATGCAACTGTGTATCCGATTGCCATGGTTCTTATAATTGTTTGTGTTCAGATAATGGCACTAATATGATTGGTTATTTTTCCCTGAAAATATCCTCAATTTCTTTTGCTATTTCGGAAAAATTAAGAGAAGGGAAAAGTTGCGGTGCAATTTCTGATATTTTGTTGTAATACCTGGATTTTTGGATATCATCATGTGGCAGGAATTCATATGAGGTATCAAATGCATTAAGGATAACGAACATAACACTGAGAATTAAAACCATTTTGACTGTTCCAAATAACAATCCCGCAAGACGGTTTATTAATCCGAGCGCAATTAAATCAAGGAGCCTGCTAATAATGTAGGCTGTTATTGTTATCGCGATTACTATGGCCAGGAATGTTATTGTAAAGGAAATCAGCCGCAGGTATGGTGTTGACAGTTCAAGGCTGTTTGTCAGGATATCAGTGGTAAGGTGGGAAAATTTTATGGCTCCCCATATCCCCAGGATCAGTGCCGCAAGAGCTGCAGCCATCATAATGAACCCCTTTTTAAACCCTCTGTATGCTGACCATATAACCAACACAAGAATAATGATATCTATGTAGTTCATATTTTTAGTTAATTATTGAAACCTGTCAAATTTAATCAATGTCCTTTTCCCGGCATTCAGTTTTCGGCAAAAAAATTTTGAGCTGTTTGGGGTTGTCTGGAAATCATAAATTAGGTATTTTTGCGTTCAAAGTTTAAAAACAGCCTCATAGTTCAAGGGATAGAACAAAAGTTTCCTAAACTTTAGATCCAGGTTCGAGTCCTGGTGAGGCTACTTCGCTGAAACGCAATCGGTTAAATAACAATCGGTTGCGTTTTTTAGTTTTTATGATGCCCGAAAACGGGTAATATTACCTACCTCAATTTGGGTTAGTTACGCTTGCCCCAGAGCTTTCAGCCCCGGTATATTTACAATATTTACGTAACCCGTCAACAAAAGGAGTGAGATTCTCAGGATTTTGACAGTATTGTCTTTTCTTGGAATTATTAAAATATTATTGATTATATGGGCAAGATCAGTAAAGAAATCCTCTGTGAACTGAAAAATTTACAACAGGAAAACGATTCATTGGAGGCATTATTCAATAAATACCTCTCTGAATATAACAGGATCGAAAAAGCTTTAAGAGAATGCCAGAAAAATCACCGGATACTGATTGACAATATTGATCAAATAGTATATACACTTGATGTAAGCGGAGCTTTTACATTTATTTCCCCAAATATTGAAGATCAGTGTGGACTGTCACCTTCACAGATTTACGGCAGTTTTTTTATTGATTTTGTTCATTCTGATTATAAAAATACATTTAAAGAGCAATTTAGCAGGTTGCTTTTGGGGAAGAGTTACCAGTCAAAGTATCCAATAGTGATTAAGGGAGACAAATTTGTGTGGATGAGAAATAATGCCAAACCCATATTAGAAGGAGGTAAAAGGATTATAGGTGTGCAGGGTGTTTTGACCGATATTACCGACTGTATAAGAGTTGAACAACAGCTACACAGAACAAGACAAAAAGCCGAAGAAAGCTCCCGTTTAAAAAAGACTTTTCTTGCCAATCTGAATCATGAGATAAGAACACCAATGAACGGAATAATCGGCTTTGCTGAACTGCTTAAAGAAGACAGGCTGAAGAGCAGATCAAGAAAAAAATATATAGAGTTTATCAGGGAAAGCGGCAAGCAAATGCTTGATATAATAAATAACCTGGTTGAAATATCCAATATAGAAGCGGGTGAAGTTAAACTGATAAAAACACAAACATGCATTAATGAACAGATAATGTATGTATACAAATTGTTTAAATCTTTTGCACTGAAAAAGGGGATTGACCTCAGAAGCAAAATAGTTCTTACAAATGATGAAGTTATATTTACGGACAGGGAAAAAATAAAGACAATTCTTACAAATATTGTTAAAAATGCCATTAAATATACTGAGGAAGGCACTGTAAAAATTGGATGTAA
>PWHJ01000068.1 GCA_003554865.1 Bacteroidota bacterium
CGTCACTGGTGCAGAAGGATGAGATCATGGGGCTTTGTGACAGGTTGGAGTCAGGGGGGTGAGCAGGGGGTTTATACGGTAGTAGGGGTTGTAGGGGAAGCCTGGCTATTTCCACTCAACCCCAGAACCCAGTGGCAAATTAACGGTTCTTCGCCAAAATCCTTGTTCTTTAGCCACAAAAAATTGTATCTTGTATAAATCTATCCATCAACATTTTGATGGATTTCCCGATAATCCCGATGCGGATTCCACATATGCGGTACGACATAAACCGATCATAACAATCAGCCCGTATAAATACTTACAAACCAACCAACTGGAGACTTAACCATGACACTCGAACAATTACTTGAAAAAAGCCTGCAAATGGACCGGCTCAGAAATCCGGACACATTATTTTCCGAGCTTAAGCATGTAGAGCCATCAGTACTGGAAGAATGGCAAGAGGAATGGCGACCCAGGGGTGATTTCTGGCCTGTAATCACACTTCGGTTCTTGGTGTTGCAAAAATTACGCAACAATGAAGAAGTTAACCAAGCTGTCATTGATGAATTAAAAGCAGATATTGAAGCCAGGGATATAGAATCACATTATCCATTTGAGGCGGATTTTCTTGAGAGTTTAAAGAGTTACAAACAAAGCGACAGGGGTATGTTTCCCCAGTGGAATGACCCTTTTCGAATACTTTACCAGTTTTTTTACACAAAACAGGAAAAGCTCGAAACGCACCAATTGCTGGAGGATTTAGGGAATGATATTATTTTGCGCCACCAATTGGATAATGCAAGAGTGCACACGGTGGGGTTTGATGGCGCACAAAATTATGGTGACTCCGGTGCCTGGGCTGCAATCATACCAGCAGAGGCCAAAGGACCCCGGCAAGCATACCAAATTTTTTACGGTGTCAACCAGGGGCAGTTGGAAGGTGGACTGCTTAAGGGCCATAGCTTGAGAGATAAAGCACTTACAGGTGAGAAAAAGGATTATAAAAGTTGGGAAGACTATTTGCAAGATGTTGATCGGTTTATTGATCAGTGGAGGCAACTAAACAGCAAGCTCGATTTTCATTTCACACAAGATGAAGAACAGTTTAAGAAATGTTTAAAGGGATCCTCAGCCAGAGAGCTTGAAATATATTTTTCGATGCTGGATAAACTGATTACTGACCTTAGCATCCCCAATGAAGAAAACATTGTGTTTCTGGTCGAACCACAGAGCAAAAAAATGATCTTTCAGGTAGGCAAACGATACTGCCTGAATCTGAAAAAAGATGAATTTCATTTTCTTGCTCCGAAGAAATACAAGCTGGCCGATGTTAAGGTATCCGATAAGGTACAGCACGATGAGGCGCTGTTTTACCGGGGTGCCAACTCAGCGGCTGTGCAAAAGCATTACAAGCCCATTGCTGAGGCTATCCAGCAGGAGTTGGAGAAAGAAGAAAAACCAATTTCAAAAAACAAGGACAATACTGCCTTCAGACGAGCTGTTTTTGATAAGGAATATCGCAAAACGCTGACCAATGCAGATGGTAATCGCATAACCCCTAATGTGGCAGACCCTACGAGTGATGAAAAAATCAATCTCATTCTTTTCGGGCCTCCTGGTACCGGTAAAACTTACTACACCGTTAATGAGGCGGTAAAAATCATTAATCCGCAATTCTATAAAGCACATAAAGACCCGGGGTCAAGAAAGTGGCTGCGTGAAGAATTCAACCGCTTACTGATCAAAAATTGGGAAGACCCCAAGGGGCAGATTGCCTTTTGCACATTTCACCAGTCGTTTTCCTACGAAGATTTCGTGGAGGGTATAAAGCCAAAAGCAGGTGAAGACGGAGAGATTTCCTATGAGATTGAGTCTGGAGTATTCAAGCGAATATGCGAACTTGCAGAGAGCAATTACAGTGCGATAAAAGTAATAAAAGGCGGTAAGCTGTCCTGGTCTCCTGAAAAATTTAAAAAAGCATCATTTTTTAAAATATCTCTTGGAGATGTGACGAACGAAGGTGATCAGGAAATATATGAGTATTGTCGCGACAATAAATGTATTTCCATTGGATTTGGACAGAACAATGATTTTTCCGGTATGTCAGAACAGGAAATTGAGGATAAATGTAAAGAGTCATATCTGTCAAATGAGGCGGCCCTTCAAATGAAGTACTTTATCCACCATCTTAAAAAAGGCGATTATGTCCTTGTGAGTCACGGAAATAAATATTTGCGGGCTATGGGCAAGGTAACAGGTGATTATTTTTATAATGATAATCCATCGATCAAACACAACCACTTCCGAAAAGTGGAATGGCTTTTTGTGGATGAGAGAATTTCAGTTGAAGAAGTCTATGATAAAACTTTTACTCAGAACACGCTATACAAGATCGATAAAAGCGGGCTTAAAAAAGAATTTTTTACAGGGGAGGGCCAAAGAGAGAGCATAGAACAGAAAAAAGACAAACGATATGTACTGATCATTGATGAAATCAACAGGGGCAATATCGCAAATATCTTTGGAGAACTCATCACCTTGATAGAAAAGGACAAAAGGGCAGGTCAAAAAGAGGCATTGGAAGTAGTCCTTCCCTATTCAAAAATCCGGTTTAAAGTCCCGCCAAACCTGTATATTATCGGCACCATGAACACGGCAGACAGGAGTATTGAAGCACTGGACACCGCCCTTCGCAGAAGGTTTTCATTCCGGGAAATGGCTCCTGAGCCTGAACTGATCAAAACAACGGGGACCTTAAAACCAGGTGGTATCATTAAAAATCCACATAACGGTGAGGAGATCAATGTAGTAAAACTGTTAAATAAGATCAATGAGCGCATTGAAAAGCTTATTGATAAAGACCATAAGATCGGGCATTCCTATTTCATGCATATCACCAACCTGGCTGAACTAAACACTGCTTTCAAAGACAAGGTGATTCCTTTACTGGAGGAATATTTCTTTGGTGATTTTGGGAAAATCGGTTTGGTTTTAGGAAACAGCTTCGTGGAAAGAGTAGATCATGCTGATTTTGATTTTGCCGAGTTTGCTGGTTATAATCACGATGGCGGGGTTGCCCAGGATCTGGCAGAGAGGCCTGTTTACAGGATCAAGAAACCCCATGAGCCTGGTAGTTGGAATTTTACTGATGTTTACTCAGATAAGAAAACATCCTGATCGGCTTAGCAATCAGCTATTTACCGGACAAAATCAATGGCCCAAAAGAATGAATACACTGGCTTTTGATCTTAATAATTTGTTATGGCACAGAGATTAATCCGCGTATTCGAACATGAAAAACTTACCATCCATAAGGATGACAAAGGGCGTTTTCTTCAATCTGACGAACTGGCCAGATTATATGATTTCAATGATCGTAACAACAACATCTATTTTACAGGTATCAGGAACGGTGTAAAATTCTCCAATTATATGGGTGTGATCCAGATAGGGAAACTAACCCTGGAGATCTTACCAAAAGCCGATATAAAGAATCAGCAGACCGAGGATGACTACAATGTCTGGCAGGCGGTGTTATTACGCATGCTGGCAGCCTGCAACCAGGTTAATGTACATTCCGCTTCCGAAGCAGCACTATCAAGACGCTATCACAGTCTTCTTGATTTGTATTTCATGATTTACCTTGACGAATTGAGCCAGCTCATTCATTGTGGACTAATCAAGAAATACCGTAATACCAGGGGGAACCTATCATCATTAAAAGGTCGCATTGTATTTTCAAAGAACATTCAGCACAACATTGTTCATAAAGAGCGGCTTTACACAGAATACCAGTTATATGATTATGAACATTTACTCAACCAGGTGTTGCTAAAAGGGTTAAACCTATTGCGCATAGTGTCTCAGAATCCGCTGATCACTGACCGCATTCACAGGATAAAACTTGATTTCCCGGAAATTAGAGAGATTCCCATCACAGAGAATCATTTTGAAAGGCTTCAGCTAAATCGCAAATCGGAACCATATCGAAGAGCACTGGATATTGCCCGAATGATCATTCTCAACTATAAACCTGACATCAAATCGGGCAAAGAAAACATGCTGGCCCTTCTTTTCGACATGAATAAACTTTGGGAAGAATACGTATACAAGATGCTGCTAAAGGAGGCCGATGAAACGACATCTGTTAGCTTCCAGAACCGGAAGAAATTTTGGGAAGACAAAAGCATTCGCCCTGATCTTGTGGTGACCGTAAAAAATCAGGAGGGTGTCAAAAAGCAATTCGTCATCGATACCAAATGGAAGGTGATTGATGCCAGCAATCCGTCTGATGATGACCTTAAGCAAATGTTTGCCTACAACGCCTATTGGGAAGCAGACAGAAGTATGTTGCTCTACCCGAAAACCAGAGAACAAAGTGAAAAATTTGGTGTGTTCCATAAAGCAATACCCATGCAAACCCGCTGCAAGATTGGTTTTGTTGACGTTTTGGATAAAAATGGGGGTTTGAATAAAAAAATCGGCAGAGAGATTCTGGAAAAGCTTTATGGTGGATATTCCGGTGATACTGCCCCCCATTCCGGACCAAACTGAACACCCTGAAGATTTCGTTTCTTAAGGAAGCTGGCTCCATTTGAGCGCTATATCTACTCCCTGAGTAGAATGGATAGTCCAGTGAATAAAAAAATTGCCTATCACTGTACTCTTGTTCCCGATTTTACTGTATTGTTGTTCCCTTTTTGACTGTACTCTGGTTCCCAAATTCACTGTATTTGGAATTCCTGGTAACAGCTATATCTAATTCCGGACCATATAGCCCTCCTCAGATGATGAACGCATGATTATTAAACAACACTACATCCTAAATCGCACTGTTTGAGGTGCTATTATTTGAGGTGTATTTTTAGTTGTAGCTATCCCAGGCCGCTTTAAGGGCATCTTTTACCTCCTTTGCCAGCCAGTCTGGGGCAATGACCTTTGCTGCATTACCCAACATCATGATGCGCTGCCGGAATTCGAAGTTTGGAATGATGTGCAACCTTACCCTGAGCTCATCGTCATTATCCACAATGATTTCCTGGGTGTCATGCAGCGGAAGTGCCTTGACATACTTTCCCTGTATTGGCGTAAAAGAAACAATCACCTCAGTTACCTTATTTTTTGAATAAGTCAACCCAACCGTGTTTGCAAATAAAAACCTGGGATCTTTGTCTTTTTGCAACTTGTAGGTCTTCTTCAGGACAGTAAGATTCTCCATCCGGTCAATTCCAAAAGTACGAAACTCTTTGATTTTATCTACCATACCAACCAAATACCACCGGTACATGTATTCTTTGAGCAAGTAGGGCATAATCTCATATTTTGCACGATATCCCGTGGAAAAACGCTCATAATCAAATGTCACCTTTCGGCGGTTCCTTATGGCAAACAACAAAGGTCTGATCTGTTCAATGCCTTGAAGACTCCCCTTTGACTCAAAGTCAAAATATTCCGTAACGTCATTGCCTTCCTTGAGGCTCTCGATAATCAATTCACATGTTTTTGCAATTTCCAAAAAGCGCAAAAGGTTATCCATGTCTCTGCTGGCATAATTTTCAATGTAATATCCATTTCTATGCCTGTCGTAAAGAATGTCTATTCCGAAATCGTAACGGATTTGTTCGAAGTCCCGCTGAATGGTTCTCTTGGACAGCTCAAATCCATGCTCATGCATGAACTGTTTTACGTCTGCAAAAGAAGGATAAAGGTTGCTGCCAATCTTTTCAATAATCAACGAGAACCTTCTGATGGTGCTGTGTTTCGACATCTTGGTAGTGAATTGGTAGTAAGGGCTCGGACATTAACAAGCCCTGGGGTGCAACAATAAATGCTCAGCTCAGATCAATTTACAAAATATTTCGCTAAAATAGATCTTTCATGGCAATGGGTGAATCATACGCTCATAATCTCCCCATCATTGAGTTCAATAACCGACGATGTAAAAACGCTTTTGTACAGTCCGGCCCCAAAGGTATGTATCGGCACAATGGTTTTGGGTTGCATAGCTTCAACCATTTGCTTTAATGTTTGCGTGTCGGCATGCCCGCTGGTGTGTATGGTTTGTATGGTAAAACCACGACTTATAAGGTAGTCGATGAATTGCCTGGTATGGGGTTTTAACAAGTACCCTTCCCACATGGAGTAAATCAGGTTACCTCCTTCAATTGCCTCTATGTGCTCAAGGTCTTTTTGCATCGAAGGTCTGACAAGCATAACAATGTCACCAGCCTGCTTGCCAATTTCATCCTTTGTGATTTTGAATTCCTTAAATTGATACAAAATTTTCTCATCTCCTTGTCTGCTCAGTTTCCGACTTGTATAAAATGGGAACATTACCCTTAAGTTCGCGAAACCAGGTGAAGGATGGGGAAGTGCTGCAAATTTGCTTAGCTCCTTAAGAATGGTTGCCACGTAAACATCCACCACCATTAGCTTATTTGCACGCTTGCAAGCCCTATAAATGGAAACAAGCCTGTCGATGTTTTGACCGGAGACATATGCCAGGTTAATCTTGTCGCGCGTCCTGAAAACTTCAAACAATTCTTCTTCAACAGCCTTTTCCTTTTTAAACGGTTTGCTGTCTTCTGAAATGGCAGTGCCTTCAAGTAACAACACATCGACATTTTGCGGCGCATTGTGCAAAAACCATTTAAATACATCTTCTTTTCTTCCGTGCCCCCTGAAGTCACCCGAATAGAAAATGCTTTTCCCTTGCGCTTCAATTAAAAACGAGTACGCATCAAACGCAGAATGGTCTGCCCAGTAGGGGGTAATTGTCAGGTCACCAACCTGAAATGCCTTTCCTTTTTCAAAATAACGGATATTTTCAAAGTGAATGTTTTGCGAAGAAAACCGATTATTGATTTTTATGATTTCATGAGAGGCTTTCCCTAAATAAAAGGGCACATGTTTATCAATATGGTTGATGAACCCGTAATGATCCTGGTGTGCATGGGAGATAATAACGCCGTCAATCATGTTGCCTTTTCCATCATATAAACCGGGGATGTCTGGTAAGACGCCAATCTTAACCAACTCCTGGCGTGAGCGGTTTTGATATTGACTTAAATTAAAATCATTTCCATTTGAATCTACCAGCGGTATGCCAAAATCGATCAGGATCCTGCTGTTTTCGGTCCAGATCTCAACACAAGAACCACCAATTTCCCTGGTGCCACGATGGATTTTAAAG
>PWHJ01000053.1 GCA_003554865.1 Bacteroidota bacterium
CAAGCCGGGTTACTTCATGGACAAAATAGCCGGTGAGGATTATCCCAATGTTAGTATTAAGCAGGGACAAAGTGTCCTTGTCTCCTATCCCCATCACAAAGTGCAGCCACAGCATTACCAGGTAACTTCCCGAAAAGACAATTGCCAGGTAATCCTTGAAGCTAATCCGCCGAGGGTCTTTGAAATCATCCTTTAGCCCCACAATATCAACTCCCTATCCATGCTCTATAAAGGGTTAAGGCCGCAATAGCCCAGCCTCCCCACTTTATGACAGAATCACCTACAAGGTTCTTGCCGGCACCTTCATGCTCTATCTTGCCCACCCGGTCCTCGACCTGTTTCATCCTCCCCCGCAAACCGTTATACTTGGCAAGCTCGTCCCGCAGTCGGTTATACTCAATACACATTTCGGTCAGCTTTTTTTCCAGGGAATTTATCTTATTGAAAATGTCCTGGTTTGTGTACCGAACGGTGAAATCTGACTTCTCGTTCCCGTTTCCCATTCTCGACCCCCTAACAAAAACAACTGTTATCTATATTAAAAGCAAAAAAAAGAAGGGGGGATAGCTCTCATGTGTATTTAGAAAGTGCCCCCCTTTTCCTTGCTGTTATTACTCACCTTGGTGCCTTTCAAGGCTGTTCTGGATTTGTTCATCAGAAGCCCCGAGCCACCTTAAAACTTTAATCGCCCTTCGTTCCGTCTTTTTGTCGCCATCATCCCTTGCCTGGTTGCGGATAGCATAATACCTGTTTCGCATGTTCTGCTTTTCGCCCCCCAGCTTTTCAGCCTTCTTGCGGGCACCTTTCATGGCGTCCTCGTCAACACTCCAAAAGGCATCCTCCATCTTGTCGTAGAAGTCATACCTCACGTTCAGCCTTGCCCTGTCCCACAAGTCCTTTGGCTCAAGCCCTGCATTTTTGGCCCTTTCGTTTAGCATAGCCATCTCTTCTTCATAGTCTTTAGCTATTAAAGCACCAAAGTCTTTATTAATGACAGAGGTATAAAAGCCGGGGTCTACCTCCCTGCGGAAAAGGTTTTCGTAGGCCCTTCTTAGCTCCCACCTGTCCTGGGATTCTGCTGTCTGTCCAAGGACATGGCGAAACGCCTCCCAGGGGCCACTCATTTCATACATGACCCTTCCCTTTTCGTCTCTAACCTGCCAGTCATCCCCGGCAGCCCTTATGGATGTTGCAGTCCTTCTTCCAACCGCACCAGCAGGTATTTGGTAAAACATTTCTTCAAGGGCCCTTGCCATCTCGTCCCGTTCAAAGGAGCTTAAGCCCTCCACAATATTCTTCCACTCCCTGAAGGTGGAACGCATTACCCCCTCGTCTCCCGTTGCCATCTTATAGAGCATGTGCCCCTTAATGGTATCAACAGGACTTGTTCTCATTACAAGACCGAAGGTTCTTCTGATAAACTCAGAGAAAGCCCACAATGCAGCGATAGCCAGCAGGGCCCTCCACTTATCATCAGAAGAACCCCAATCTCTCATAAGCTCAACATAATGACCCGACCAGGAAGTGAACAGGCCAACCATTTTACCTAAAGGCCCCTGGTAAACAGGGGCACGTCTTATGTCGTAGGGGAACTGTGTTCTTAAGGTTACATCGTTACCGTATTCGAGGGCCTCCTGCATGTCCTTACCATCTTCCAGGGCAGCGAACACACCTACAAGGAAAGCCGTATCCACGTTGCTAAGGTCGGCCTTCTTGAAAAAGTGCATGGTAGCTTTGCTGGTTTTGTCTAACATTCTGGTAGCCTTACTTTCGTATTCAGCTATCTTTTCCAGGCCCTCATAAAATACTCTGTTCTTTCGTAGGGTGTTATAAGTTTCAACGAACCTCCTGCCCTCTGGTGTCATTAAGAACCTTTGGGCCTTAGTCCACAACCTGAACCCTCTCAGGTGCTTAAAGCCTTCGCCCCTTCCAACCTCGGTTATTGCCAGGAGCTTCTGGGAATGGTTACGCATGGCTGTGGCTATGTTTAGACCCATCAACCTTTGCACGGTCAGGCTTATAAGGAACCTGGTTATCTCCTGTGCTGGCCTTGCCCCAGGCTCTTTAAGGTTCAGCTTGGGGAAATGCTCGTTGATTATAGCCCAGGTATTATGAATAGTCTGGTTTAGCAGCCTTTCCTCGGCACTTGTTATTCCCCCGGTAGGTCTGCCCATAGCACTATCAAACATAATCTCGGCTATTTCCCTGCGGTCTTTAGGCATTTTCTTGAGGGCACCCTGCCACTTATCTACAACCGGCTGCATGAAGATATTTTTACTCAGGGCATTAAGATACATTCGCCCAACATCCTTCACGTTGCGGTTATAATCATCCCTCTTGCCTGTCCTCTCGTAAGCCATCCACGCTTTAGGAACGGTGAATCCTTCCGGTGATACCTTGGTTAGCGTGGTGCCGATACGGGAGAAATAATCTGCTACATATTGCCCCGGCTCAAGGATGCCTGCCTTAACAGCCTCATCAAAGAGGGGGTCAAAGAACTGCTTTCTCAGGCTCTCGGCTACCTTACCAAGCTCACCTGTCTTTTCGTCTATCCCCTCAAGCATGGCTGATACCTGGATAAGCTCATCATCGGTCAAGCCCTCTAATGCTTTTTCCAGCTTGGCCCGGTATTTGTTCTGGAAGGTCTTAACCTGAATATTAGCCAGCACCACATCATCGGAAAGCTGGCGGGGCAAAGCCCTGAATGAGGCCATGAAATACCTCTCATAAAGCCCCGGATGTTTTTCCATAAGCTCATGGTCTCTCGCTGTCCAATCTTCAGGCTCTTTTTCTAAGGGTATAAACAGGTCATTATCCCAGAGATACCCGACTACTGCTGACTTATCGCCCTCACGCCCCAAGAGTTGTGCTACATCGTGTTCCGTTACCACTTCATAGCCCCGCTCTTTCCTTCGTTCTATACGCTTAGCAAGGCTGTCCTCCTGCTTCAATGCCTTTTCTAACAGCCTTCGGGCAGTCTCTTCTTCTTTCTCCTTTATCTGGTGCGTTGTGTCACGGTAGGGGATGTTTTTGGCAACCTCTTTCGCCTTGCCCTTCTTGGCCCCTAAATCCTCAACGTCTTTAGCGATTGACTTCAAATACATCTGGTTCAAGTGTTCGGCAAATTTCGACAAATCCTCAGTAGATAGGTCGGTAGTGCTTTCCAGGTTGGGGTTATTGAAATATTCCTGTGCATACTTAAGGCGGGTATCCCTGTCTATCCCCATCCTGTTAGACACGGCGAACATCTTACCCCTGGCCTTTTCCCGCTTGGACTTTTGCGTGGGCCTTTTCTTCATTTGGAAAAGGGGCTGTCCCTTATAAAGGACAGTATCCTTCATTTCCTTGTTTACCTCAAAACCTAACTGCTTGCTTGGCACTTCGACATAGGCAGTAGTTGCAAACTCTATATCGCTTTCATCGGTTACACGGTCTATATCGTCAAAGCCACCCTCTATAAAGGCCAGGACTTCTTCGCCGTCCCTAAACCTTTTGATAGCCTCTGCTTTGCTGACAGGCTGGTGGACATTAACGTCAAGGGGCTTAACCTTCTCGCCCCACCGCTTAATGTATTTCTGTGCAATCTTGGGAACCATGTTGTTGTAAAAATTCCTCATGCCCTTACCGCCTACCAAAAGGTCATGGTCAACTAACATCATATCCCCGTCTATATCCATCTGCCCCTCTTCGTTTTCCATTTGTTGAGCCATATCTTTTCCTACAATATGAACAAGCTCGCTCTTGGTTACGCCTTCTTCGGACATGACGGTCATGCCGTGCTTATCACCATAGAAGTAGTAAAGCTCTTGCCCGTCTACATCCTCGTATTTGCCATACCTGATTTTATCTAAGCGCCACCTTTGATTATACCTATCAGCCTGCTGTTCCCCGGTAGTCCAGGCAACCGCATCGTAGTTATTCTCGGCAGCGTGCCTGATTAGCCTTTTGATAGTGTGTTCGGGCCAAGACTTTTGAAAGGGGCCGTCAGGCATAGTCTTGTGCTCTTCCATTTCCTCTATAAGAGTAAGCTCACGATAAAGTTCTTCCAGCCTTTCCTTGTGTTCAGGGTTATCCTCAATAGCCCTGGGGGGTGACGGCACTATATCTGTGCCTGTTATTCCTTTTATATCTTTTGCTATTTCACTTTCCCTTCTCACTATTTTGTCGGCATAACCAATCTCCCTGCCCTTCTGGTGCCAGTCCGATTGCAGCTCTTCAACAAAAAGCACTTTCCTGCCCTGTGCGTCTGTGCGGTCTTTGGTGCGAACATGGGCAAGGATGTTGGGGTCTTTTGGATAGTGTTCAAAAAGTAATGCTATAGGAGGTTCGGGATAAACCAGGCTATAGGTAAACTCCTGGTAGTTCTCCCCTCCCGAAAGAGTGTATTGCTCGTATTGTGGAACCAACCGTGAATCGGCTGCCTCACGCCTACTCTCATCATAGCGAAGCTGTATATCTCCAAGCTCTCGACCAAGCTCACGCAAGGGTTCAGGCAGTTCTTCAAGGGGGACTCTATCTTTTGCCACATCATCAATTAACGCAGAAAGAGAAGCTACTGAATGACGCTCCATCTTGCCTTCAATCATTAGCAGAGTGGCCTTGCCCTGAAACCTGTTAGCTGTTTCATTTAGAAGTTCCCTTTCTTGCTCCACCCTCGCATAAACCGCATTATACATTTCTTCGGTTTTCGCCTGCTGCTTTATAACCACATTATTATCTTCTATAAACTTAAGCACTTCATCCTTGCTAATCTTACCCGTCTGCCCCTCAAGCCAGTCCACTATACCTAACCATTTAAGCTCTTCGGGCTTAGCTGCCTTCCTAACAATGCTTAATATTTGCTTAGGCGGGGCCCTCTCAGGCATTTTTTCTTCTATAGCTTCACGGGACTTTAAATAAAAAGCCCTTCCTTTTTTCCATTGGAAGGGTATATCTTCTCCCTCTTCTGTTTCGTCTAAGCCGTTTCTTTCAAGCCCCATATACTTAACCGCCTGCTCGTAATAATCCTCAACAGGTGGTAGCCTTCTAACCTTGGTCTGTTTAGGGTCTTGCAGGGCCTCTAATAGCTCCGCAACAGACATCTCCAAGTCCGAGGCTATTTCATCCATCGATTGCCCCTGTTTGTTTTTAAGGTGTAAGGGCACGCTTTCTCTGTATTCGCCTTTCCATGTATCACCCTTTGGTGGTGCGATACCGCCGAAATCACGCAGTATTACCGTAGAAAGGCTCTCAGTTGCTTCTAAAGCCTCCCCGTCCATCTCACGGAGATATTTTGCTACCTCCATAATATCCTTTTCGGGGTCAGCCTTAGCCCAATCCTCTGCCTTTTCGGGCATATACCGGCTCATTACATCAAGGACAACCTTATCAACCTGCTTCCTATCTGTGAGGTATTCGTTGACAGAGTATTCCTTGGGGAGCCTACCGTGGAAGTCCCTTACCTTCTTCTGCATGGCTTCGGGCAGAGAATCCTTTATACCGTCCCAAAACTTTTTCGTGGACATTACCTGCCCCACAACATCACCAGCAAGTTCTTGAAGCCCTCTGCTGAGAGGAATATTCTCACCAGCGTCATCACGTAAGCCTGCCAAGTATTTATCGAAGTTATGAAGGTATGGTTCGAGCATATCTAAAAGCTCTGCATATAGTTCAGGGTTTTCCCTTGCCATACGGTGTGTTAGTTCGTGCCCTATTACCGCAGAGGGCAGGTTATTACTTTTACTGTTAAAAAGAATAACCCCTTCATGGAAAGTCCCGTTGAAAATATCGGCATCAACTTCCAGAGGGGTTATCGGGATTACTTTAGCACCAAAAACAGAAGCTACTTCTTCGGCTTTGGTGATTTCGGGGGTTCTTTCTGTTTCTGGTCTATATAGCTCCCGTGTAGGTTCTTCGCCAAGTATTGATGAAGAGATTTCCTTTGTGAACCCTTCAACGACCTTTTTATCGAAATCCGAGAACCGTTTTTTAGGAGTAGGCTCATCTTTTTTTACCTCCTTCTTGACAGGTTCGACAGCCTTTTCCTCAATTCCTGCCAATGCGTTTAATAAATCATGCTTAGACAAGTTAAGCTCTTCTGCCATCTTGTCCAGGGATAGCCCCTCGGAGGATTGCAGGGCCTCCGGTATCATTTCCCTTTCAGCCTTTTTAGTTGGAGGGATAATGCCACCACGTTTAAGAACTTCGGTTGCTATATCCTCAAGGGGGATTACCTCTCTTGGCCTTAACTCATAATCGCTGATTTGTTGCATAGTAAGGGGTTCCTTGTATTCTGCATAGCCCCAAACACCATCTCTTTTCTCATCATACGATACCACATTTTCAGCACCCTTGGGGATTGCCCCTGGCCCTGGTGGCCTTTGGGGGGTGTAGTACCTGTATAATGCCTCTGCTGGCTTCACATCAGCACCAAAATCGTTGTAAAAACTATTTAGCAGGGCACTGTTGCTTTCGTCAACATCATCCAGGGCAGCAGGGTCAGTTTCTATTTTGGCATTGGAAAAGTCCAGCAGGTCAAGTTTACCGTCATCCGTTACACCAAACTGTAAGGGGTCAGAATAGCTAATTCCCCTATTGGTAAGCTCCTGAATAGTGCTGTTTATCCTGTCCTGATTGCGAGATATAAGGTCAGAGTAATTGCCACGCTCACCCTTTGGTATAGCGTCTATGCTTATTATTTGGTCATAATAGGGTATTCTTACCTGTCCATCCACAACCTCACCAGGGGCAACGCCCTCTACCCCTTTAAGGGCCTGGTATATCTCCCCTTCCTGTGTAGGCTTTCCTGCTGCTGTGGTGGCAGGTTTATATACATAATCACCAACACGGGTTACTTCGCCTGTGTGCCTACCTCTGGCGATTACTTCGGGGGTAGGTTCTACCGCAGGAACCTCCCCAAGCTCCTGTCTATAAGATTTCCATAGCTCTGATACACCATATTCAGCCTCAATTTCCTCTGGCGTTACACCCTTTATCTCTGGCTCAAATTCATTTTGTATTTGGAGGTCTATCTTTTTACCTTGATATTCCCCAACCACTTCATTAGCCCTGTTCATTAGCTCTGTATATTCCTGTGGGGTTTCCCACAAGTTTTTATCACGGGGAACGACAATTACATCAACGTCAGA